>NZ_CALAEQ010000114.1 GCF_937891065.1 uncultured Lutibacter sp.
AAGGAAATTAAGTTTAAAGTAATATAAAAAAGTTTTAATTTTAACATTTATTTAACATTTAAAATTATTTCAGTCTAATAAAAGAACCTTTTAGGGTTTGTTGAAATAAGAATAGTTACAGATATCTCTCCTTAATGATATTTAAATGATGAATTTGATGCCCAGTAATTATAAAACCTAATGCTCTAACAGTCATATTACTTCCATTTGCAGTACCAAAATTAGCTAGCATTTCATCAGTAAAACTTTTGAATAATGAGATACTTGCTCTACGCGCACATTTAAACTCTTCTAACAGATCATTAATATTCCGGTCGTTCCCGTTTGAATTATCTACATACCAATTTTCATCAAATCCCTGCAATTCTGTAGCGTCATTTCTTGAGAAGCGTAAAGCTCTGTAGCTCATAATTCGTTCTGTGTCAATTAAATGCTGAAGAAGTTCTTTAATGGTCCATTTACCTTCATCATATTGAAATATTAATTTTTCTTCTGGTAAATCTCTAATGATTTGCATTAGTTCTTCAAAAGAAGCTGTTAATGCTTCAATTAAATTTACTTCGCCTAAAGCTTCAATATAAAATTTGTAATATGGATTGTATTCGTTTTCGTTTAACTGATTTGAATTCATAATTATGCGGAGTTTCTACTTGCGTTTATATTTCCAAATAATGATCTTGTTACCATTTTTTCATAGACTTTCAATAGCTCAGTATCTGGATTTTCTTGTTTTTGAATTTCCTGAATTTTACGTAAAGCAAATTGTTGAATAGTTAATAATGGCAGTACAATGTTTTCACGAATATTAATAGAAGCTTTCCCAACTTTATTACCTTGCATTAATTCATCATAATCAGAAAGCTTAAGGATTAAACGTTTTGAAGTTTCATATTCATTATAAATTAGTTCCCAAAATTCACCAAATTCTTCATCTTTTGCCATGTATTCAGTTAATGCGAAGAACGATTTTGAAAGTGCCATCATACTATTTCCTATCAGAGTTTTAAAGAAATCGGAATGATGAAACAAGTGTTTTACTTTTTCAAATTCACCAGCATCTTCATATTTTTTTAAAGCTGTACCAACACCATAAAAACCTGGAACATTCTGTTTTAATTGACTCCAAGATCCTACAAAAGGAATGGCTCGTAAATCAGCAAAATTTAATTCCGCTGATTTTGAACGTTTTGAAGGTCGGCTTCCAATATTTGTTTTACCGTAATACTTTAACGTACTCATATGCTCTAAATAAGGCATAAATTTTGGATGATTTTTAAAATTAACATAGGCTTCATAGCTTGTTAATGCCAAATCATTCATAATTTCGGTTTCATTTTTGGTCATTATATGGTTAGCATTGCTAAACAATTCATTTGAAATACCAGCACTTAATAATTGTTCAATATTAAATTGTGAAGAGTCTAAGGTTCCGAAATTAGAACTTATAGTTTGACCTTGAACTGTTAATTGTATTTCTTCATCTTCAATTGTTGGACCTAATGAAGCATAAAACTGATGTGTTTTTCCTCCACCACGAGCTGGTGGGCCACCACGACCATCAAAAAATATGACTTTAATACCGTGTTCTCTAGAAATTTTGGTTAAAAATTCCTTCGCTTTAAAAATAGACCAGTTTGCCATTAAATAACCACCATCTTTAGTTCCGTCTGAAAAACCAAGCATTATAGTTTGCTTATTATTTCTACTTTTTAAGTGTTTAAGATACGCTGGATTGGTGTACAATTTTTCCATAACACTAGGTGCATTTGTTAAATCGTTAACCGTTTCAAAAAGAGGAATAATATCAGCAGAAATATTATGATTAAAACCACATAAGTTGAACATAGCAAAGGTTTCCATAACATTTACAGCAGTTTGATTGTTGCTTATGATATATCTGTTTGCTCCACGTTCTCCATTATTTTGTTGAATGGTTTTTATGGCTTTTATGGATTCTAAAGTTTTAGTAACCATTTCTTCCTTAAAAATTGAAATATCAACGTTATCAGAAATTGTTGAAAGAATTGTGAGTTGCTCATTTTCAGAAAGTTCTAAATAATTTTCAGGAAATAATGTATTGCCATTTTTTTGTAAGGTTGTTACAATTTCAGCAAAAACATTTTGATGAATTCTACTATCTTGCCTGATGTCTAATGTTGCAAAATGATACCCAAATAAATGTACTTTATTAATTACATCATTAATATCTTCAATATATAGAGATTGATGTTTAGAAATTAATGTATTTTTAATTTGTTGTAGTTTTTCTTTAAATTCTTCTAAAGAAATTAATGTGTTTATTGCTGGGTTTACGCTGTTTTCAAACAACATAGTTTCCAATTCCGATATTAACTGCTCAACACCATTAAAGGTTAATTTTCTTTTTAATTTTCTAACATCTCTATAATAATTTCTAAGAACAGTTTGCTTTAATCGTTTGGCAACATTTAAGGTGATTTCGGTTGTTACAAACGGATTTCCATCTCTGTCTCCACCTGGCCAAAATCCTAAATTAATAATATCGTTATCAATTTTTTGATTGTCAAAAATATTGCTTTGAATATAGTTGTAAACTTGAGAAATGGAGTGATAAAATACGTTTTCTAGATACCAAATTAAGCTTACAGCTTCATCATAAGGTGATGGTTTTTCATGTTTAAAAAAAGGGGTTTTACCTAATTGCGCTAATAATTGATTGATTAAAAGCAAGTCGTTATTTTGTATTGCTTCAGTTAAATCGGTGATAATTCCTAAAACTGCTCCAGGATAAAATTGTGTTGGATGCGCAGTTAAAACTACCCGAATTTTAAAATCTTCTAAATGCTTTTTTAAGGCTTCTTTTTTGTTTTCTTGAGTAGCAATTTCTTTAATATTTCGTAAAGTACCAATACCATCCATATTATTTACAATTGGAAATGCAGCATCTTCAATAGCATCAAATAATACTACTTGGCGCTCTATATATTGAATAAACTTAAATAGTAAATTTATTTTTTCTTCTTCAGAAGGGTTTTCCTGATAGGTTTTAAAAAAATTTTCTACTATTTCTGAAGGGTTTTGTTTGCTAGAAAACCCTTCTTTGCAAATATCATGAAACAAGGGTAATAAAACACCAGTTTTGGTAATTGTATCAAATGGAAGTGTCATAAAAATACTATTATAAATTTGGTATTTTGCAAGGACATTTTCGTTAAACCTTGTTAGTTTTGGCTGTTTATGCATATATAGAATGTTAAAAAGTGAAAATTACAAAAGCATCCTTTAAAATTCGGCTTTTCATAAAATAATTTAACGAAA
>NZ_CALAEQ010000115.1 GCF_937891065.1 uncultured Lutibacter sp.
ATTACATCTGCTAATGCATGTCCTGCTTCACTTCCTAAATACCATGCTTGCATTAAGGCATTTACTTTTGACAACCATGGCATAGAAACAGCATTCCCACTTACCATAACAACTCCAATGTTATCATTCACTTTAATTAATTCATTCAAAAGATCTTCTTGTCCAAAAGGAAGACCAAAATCTAACCTGTCTCCTCCTTCACAATCTTGATGATGATTTTTATTTAAACCTCCAAAAAATAAAACTACATCTGCTTTCGAAGCTGCCACTATAGCTTCTTGTTTTAATACTTCAGCATCTAAATCTGAAGGTATAACACGACCATAAGCCGACGGTCCGGAAGCATATCCTAAAGCGTGAATTATGGTTGCGTCCTTAAATCTTTCTTGTAATCCTTGAAGAGGTGATATTTCATTTTTCGCTTTCAACTCAGAAGAACCTCCACCAGGGGTCATTTTACGAGTTGCATTTTCTCCTATTACTGCAATGGTGATTTTTTTTGTTGGGTCTATGGGGAAAAATGAGTTGGTATTTTTTAATAATACAATTCCTTCACTTGCCACTTCACGAGCTACTGAAAGATGTTCAATATTATTAATTCTTCCAAATCCGCGTTTTGTATTCATAGTTGTTCTAAACATCAAACGTAAAATTCTACGAACTTTATCATCTAAATGCTTTTCTTCAACTTCTCCTTTTTCAATTAAATTCAAAAATGGTAAGGCTAAATAATAATTATCATACGCATTTTTAGTAGAAGTTGTTAAACCATCGGTACCTGTTCCCATCTCCATATCCAAACCATAAAGCGCTGCTTCCTTTGTATTATGAGCAGAACCCCAATCTGAAATAACGACACCGTCAAATGCCCAATCTCCTTTTAAAATTTTATTTGTAAGTATTTTGTGGTGAGTTGTATATTGACCTCTAAATTGATTATAAGCTCCCATAACAGACCACACTTTACCTTCTAAAACAGCTACCTTAAAAGCAGGTAAATAAATTTCATTTAGTGCTCTGTCACTTACTTTTACATTGATATGACCTCGCCATTTTTCTTGGTTATTTAAAGCATAATGTTTTAAACATGCAGCAACTCCGTTTTCTTGTACACCTTGAATGTAAGGCACCACCATTTTAGAAGCTAGAAATGGGTCTTCTCCCATGTACTCGAAGTTTCTTCCATTCATTGGAGTTCTATAAATATTAACACCAGGACCTAATAAAACATCTTTTTTTCTATAACGTGCTTCTTCTCCAACACTTACTCCATAATCTTTAGAAAGTTTTGGATTAAAAGTTGCTGCCAAACAAGTTAAGGCTGGAAATGCTGTAATATAATCATTAGTCCAATTGGCATATCCCCAATTGTCCCAATTAATTTCCCCTCTAACCCCATGAGGCCCATCTGACATCCATACTTCAGGAATTCCTAATCTTGGAACTCCAGGTGTACTGAATTTAGATTGCGCATGACACATTGCTGCTTTTTCTTCTAATGTTAGTAATGAAATTATACTGTCAATTTTAATTTCCATATTCTCTCCATTACTAACTTTATAATTGTTTTGTTGAGCATTAACTTTTAAATTAATTATTAAAAGACAACTGATTATAAAGAGGGTTATTAATTTTTTCATTTTGTAAAATTTATCATTTTTAACAAGCGTTATATTTTCTACTTAAATTATCAGTACAAATTATACTAACGACTTTTTTTAAGATTTATGAAACTTGAAAATCGTTTGTTGAAGGTTTAATTGTTCGTTTTATTTTTTAAATGTGAGCATAAATATTATGAGGTTATGACCAGTTAAATTTATATTCGTGATAAAACCCTTCATATTAAATCTATCGTTCTTGATCCTTTTTCTGATAAACCCTTACCCAGTCCACATACATATACTGAGGAAATGTTGTTTCAGCGGTAGGTCGACCAGCGTGTTTACCTCCAACAGCTATATTCAAGAGAATGAAAAATTCTTTATGAAACTCTGATAATTCATCTGACGAAATTGGCATTGATGCAAATTGCTCTCCATCAACAAACCATGCAATCCTATTTGCATCCCATTCAAATTCGAATATATGAAATGCATCGACAAACTTACCTTGTTCCAATTTGAAAGAAGACGCTCCCATCATTGCATGAGAGTCAGATGCATCTGCATAGTGAACATTAGCCTCAATAACACCATCATCCTTGGAGCCATATAATTCCAAAATATCAATTTCACCAGTTTGTGGCCATGGAGTGTCACCTCCGTTTTCGTCAATATTTGCGCCCAGCATCCAAAATGCAGGCCAGAGACCTTCACCGTGCGGAAGTTTGATCCTAGCTGCTATCCTTCCATACTTCCAGACCTGCTTATTTGCTGTATGCATTCGGGCAGATGTGTATTGATCCATACCGTGAGTATCACTTTCATGAACGGCTTTGATAACAAGACAATCGTCATCGATATAGGCATTTTCATTGCTGTTAGTATAGCGTTGCCATTCATCGTTAAAGCGTCCGGCTTCTTCCATTTGAAAATTCCAATTATTTAGGTCGATTTTGTCAGACTCAAATTCATCTGACCAAACTAATTTCCAGTCAACTCCCGGTTGGTACGAATCTTTATTTAGATCAGATATTGAGATCTTAATCTTTGTATGATCATCAGAATTATATTTTTTCCTTTTATTCTTACATGAAAGTAATGCTATCGACATTACCATGATAATTACTAATCTAGAAAATATTCTTTTCATTTAAATAATTTAATTGTTTAACTAATTGTGCCATTTTCTATTAATAGATCTTGTTAACTTACCAGATTCAGTTAGTTTATTATCATTCCAAGAACCATTAGAATTAGCCCCTTCCTTTACAATAGACCATTCTTCTACTTTATCATTTACAGCCCAACTACAATGGCTTATATCATTTTCTTTACACCACTTTATCCATTCTTCTGATTCCGGATCATTTTGTGTATATCCTATAGTACCCCATTCTGTTACAAATAATGCAATACCTTTATCTAAAGCAGCTTTTGCTCTATCTCTTAACCATTGTTTATGATGAACTGAGTAAAAATGCAATGTATATGCAATGTTATCTGAGCTAGTAATAGGATTATTTGCAGCTAAATCTACCTTTTGAGACCATTCTGGTGTTCCCACAACAATAATATTATCCGGATCAATTTCTCTAATAGCACTAATTACTGTTTCTGCATAAGGTTTAATTACTGTATTCCAAGAAACATCTAGCGGCTCATTGTATATTTCATAAATAACATTTGGATACTTTCCATATAAACTAGCCATTTCTTTAAAAAAACTAACAGCTTCTTCTGTATTATCTTCTGCATGGTGTGAATGCCAATCAATTATTACATAGATACCTTGATCTATAGCTGCGTCAACAATAACTTTTAATCGGTTTTTATTTGATAATTTATCGTCTAAATAGCCTCCACTATCTTCAACACCCATTGCTGCTCTAACAATAGTTGTATTCCAATCTAATTTTAACCAAGATACAACAGATGCTTTGTAATACTTTAAGCCTCCCCAATTATTATTTGTCCAAAAAAAACTGTTTCCTGCTAAACTAATCGCCTCATTATTTTTATCTACGATCTTGTTTCCATTTACTTGTAAAAGACCATGTTTATCTACTATAGATGTATAATCATTTACTTTAAAAGTTAAATTATATGTTTTTTTTGTTAAACCATCTTCGGCTGTGATAACTATCTCTTGAGAGTTTGAAGATATTTGTAGTTTATCCCCTATTATTTTATTTGAAGTTGCTCCTGATGAAATTAACATAGATTTGATGATCCCTTCGGTGGCGTCAAAAGGCATAGCTCTATCCATTTCAACAACATCTCCATTTATTGTGCAATTAAAAATTGAACTATTGTATTCTATATTGAAAGAAATAAGTTTTGCTGATGTTGATTTAACACTAAATGGATCTTGTTGAAAAATTTCGTCTCCATTAACTCCAGAAGAACATGAATAAATACTTGTTATTAGAAAAAAAATTAAAAGTTTAAGAGGTCTCATTTAATGTTATTTTTAGTGATTTTAAAGTGATAATTTATAATTAATAAGGGTTCTTGCTTTGTAGCAAAAACCCTTATTCAATTAATAAAACTAACTCAAAATATTAAAATTTTATTGTACTTTAAAAATCCAAACCCAACCAGTTCCACCTCCATTATTTGGTACATAAAGCACCATTTTATCTTCGGTAAGGGAAATAATTTTATATAATCCATCAGGATTACCTCTAGGTTCTTCAGCTCCTAATATATTAGGTCCATTTACTTTTAAAGTTTGATTGGCAACATCTAAAACAAAACTTCCGTTTTCAGCTACTGCATCTGGTCCTGAATAATAAGTGAAATTTGCTGCTCCGTTCAAATCAAACTTCATTCTTCCTTCAACATCTGCAGGAGGACAGCAAGTTCCACCAGCATTCCACCAAGCTCCTTGCCAACCATCAGGGTTGTTCGGAGGAGACATATACCACCACATATTTCCATCGCCAGCTACTCCATCAAAAACCCAAGTCTTTCCACCTGAAGTATCGTTACTCACAAGACTATACCAATCTTGATCCAACTCATTATCTAATTGATCAATCTGAACATTAATTGATTTAGTGAAAAATTCTTCACCTAAAGTTCCTGTAAAAGTAAAAGTCGCTTCCCCAGGAATTGGGTAAATAAATTCAACTCTATTTGTAAATGCTCTTCCTAAATTATAGTCCCAATATCCAGTAATTCCTGGTGTTACCATATTTAATTCAATTTTATTACCACCAGTTGTACTTTGTGTAGCAACCAATTCTACACCAGCCACATCAGTTGTATTTAGTAATATTTCTTCGTCAACTATTGGTTCACAAGCCGAAAACATCAGCACTAATGAAGCAATAAAAAAACTTGTTATTTTATTTATTTTCATCTTTTTAATTTTAAATTTAAAATTCTTACCACCCTGGGTTTTGTTCATAAATACCATTAGACAGTCTAATCTCAGTTTCAGGTATTGGAACCAACCCTTTCGTTTCTGACCTATAATTTGCACTATAAGTAGCATCAATTCCTGAATTTCTCACATCAACAGTTCCGTTAAACGCACTATCCACATCTCCCCAACGAACAATATCAAACCAACGTAATCCTTCAAATGAAAATTCGTGTAAACGCTCTTGTTTTAGTGCTTCTAAAGAGTACCCTATTGAAGGTAAATTTGCTCTATCTCTTACTTGATTCATTCCTGTTGCAGTTTCCGTAATTTCAGAATGCATTAATAATACATCTGCAAAACGCATAAAAATAAAATCTTGAGCATGCATTAATTGCATATCTGTATTCGACCAGTTATATAGCTGCACAAACATACCTATTACATTTCCTTCATCATCAGGATGTTGAATAGCAGTATATTTTTTATTGAAGAATCCTGTTTCATGATCACCTTTATCCGCTTCGTAACCACCTGTACCCTGTTCTTCATTTCCTAACTCAAGAATAGAACCTTGTTTTCTAGGGTCTTCGTCTTCCCAAGTATTCCATAAAGTTGGATTGATAGTACACCATCCCCAACCTTGTCCAAAAGGAACCATTGAGTTATCTCTAATTCCGGTAAACAGTGCTAATCTATTTGTGTAAATATTTCCATTACTCCATCCCCAATCACCAAAAGAAAATCTTTGGACAAACATTGATTCGTAATTTCCTGTACCAAAAGTTGGAGAATGTCCGTCTTGACCAACCCAAGCTAAACCTTCATTTTCCGCCCAAGGTAACACTGTGCTCCCTTTAGATTCATTAACATAAGAATATGGCCATAAATTTCTAAAATCACTAGCCAAAGCATATCCGCTATTTCCAATACAATCATCTAAATATGCCGCAACGTCAGAAGAGCTTAAAGATCCTCCTTCAACTAATGGCAAATCGGAAGTTGATTGCCCTTCGATGTTTGTCATATAGCCTGTATAATATAAATATACACGACCCAAATAGGCTTCAGCAATCCATTTATTAGCATGTCCATAATCCGACGTTGGAATACTTGGAAATGCTGTATTTGGCATAGTTTCAATTGCCAATTTCAAGTCAGATGCTATTTGAGAAAATGTTTCAGTATACGTAGATCTTGCAACATCCTTAGGATCATCGATTGCTATAATTAATGGTACACCACCAAAAAATTTAGCCAACCTAAAGTAAAAGAATGCTCTCATAAATAAGGCCTCACCTATTACCTGATTTTTAAATAAAATTGCTTCTTCTGGGCTATCAAAATAGGTTGAAAAATCTGCTTCAGCTGTTTTTTCAATAATGGCATTTGCTCGGGCAATACCGTTATAAGATTGTGTCCACATATCACGATAAGTATCTTCAGTTGGATCTTCAAAATTATCAACATATTTTGCTGATTTATCATCAGGGCCACCTCCACCTAACATCATGTCAGACATTAAATTTGCAGCTACAGATTCGTTACTATGAACTCCAGCAGTATAGATTGCATTATATACACCAGCCATTGCTTCTTCAATATCTGATGGAGTACTATAATAAGTGTCTAAATTTTTTCCGTAAAGGTTATTTGTGTCTAAGAACTCTTCACCACAACTAGTTGCAACAACCATTGCAACAATAGCTATAATATATTTTAGTTTTTTCATTGTTTTCTTTTTTAAATATTAAAAATCAAGACTCAATCCAAACATTACAGTTCTTGCTTGCGGATATAATCCTAAATCCACTCCAGAAGCCCAATTAGCATCGTGACCAAAACGAACCTCAGGATCCATACCATCATACTTAGTAAATGTATACAAATTACTTATTGCTGCATATACTTTTAGATTGGTAATAGCGGCAAGATCAGCAAGTTTATCTCCAAACTCATAACCAACTGTTAAGTTGTTAATTCTCAAATAATCAGCATCTTGCATAAAAATATCAGAAATAAAATTTGTATTTCTGTGAGATGAAGAACTTAAACGTGGTAATTTATTTGAAGTTCCTTCTCCATGCCACCGATTAAAAATATCAGAAGTATAATTTTGATCGGGTCTGTCAGCAAATGAACGGTACGATTGCATCACTTGCATTCCGAATTTTCCAGATAAAGTTGTATTTGCATAAAATCCTTTGTAAGCTACATTTAATTGTAATCCCATTTCAAAATCTGGATTAGGATCTCCTAAGAATGTTTTATCAGCTTCATCAATAAGGCCATCTTGATTTTGATCAACAAAACGTACATCACCAGGACGTTGATCATCAAAATAAGGATCTCCACTTGGTGTTATGTAAGCATCAACCTCATCTTGATTTTGTAATATTCCATTAGCTTGATAACCATAGAAAAATCCAATTGGTTGCCCAACTTCAACTCTTGATATTGATGCCGTACTTTGTGATAACACATGACCTGGACCATGAATTATACCATCTGTATTTGCAATTCTAGTTACTTCATTCTTATTATGAGATCCTGTTAATGTAACTCCATAGCTAAAATCTCCTAAATTCTCTTTCCAGTTTAAAACAAGTTCAATCCCGGTATTTTCAATGTCACCACCATTCACATATGGTGCTCCTGCACCTGAAGTACCTAAAATAGGAGCTTCTAATAACCAATCTCTTGTAGTTTTCTTATACCAATCAAAAGTTACTCCTAATCTTGAATTTAATAATTCAGCATCAAAACCAATGTTTAGCTGCTCAGAAGTTTCCCATTTAACATCAGGATTTGTTACTCTTTCAGGGTATGAAGTCACACCAGAAACGGGCTTAGTATCACCAAAGAAGTATCCTGGAAATACGTATGCAATTTGAGATGAGTAGATAAAGTTTGGAATGGATTGATTACCATTTTGCCCCCAACTTGTACGTATTTTAGCAAAATCAATTATGTCAGATTCACCTTCCATAAAATCTTCTTTTGTCAAAATCCAACCTGCAGATACTGAAGGAAAGGTTCCCCACCTGTTTCCCTCGGCAAAATTAGAAGATCCATCAGCACGTACGGTTGCAGAAAATAAATATTTCTCCTGATAATCGTACTGTGCTCTAGCTATGTAAGAAAGTAAACCACCTCCACCTGCAGCATAATCAGCTCCCCAAGTGTTTATATCATTAATACTCTCAGGTCCCATTGTATTGTTTAGGTAAGCAAAATCTGGTTGCCCTGGAAATAATAAATTATTTCTTGATCCTCCTACTGATGTATTTATTTGGTTTTTGAACAATTCAGTACCTATTAATGCATTTATTTTGTGATCACCAAATTGACGATCGTAGGAAGCTGTTGTTGTCCAAGTCCAGTTATTTCCAAAATATTGACTTTGTTGAGCCCCATCTACGTAATCAGTATAAAATTGACCTAAATGATATGTTGGGTTCATAGACCTACTATGTCCAAACCAAGAATCAATACCATATGAAGTTCTTAATTTCAAATCTTCAATTGGTTCGATTTCAAGAAATACATTCCCTATAATTTTATTTCCTTTATTGTAATTGTAATTATGTCTGTAATACATTACAGCTAATGGATTTGCTTGACCATTAGCTAAACCATCAAGTGTAGGGGTAAAACCAAATGGACTCACGTTACTATCAATGGCTTGTTGCCAATATGCTGGCTGCAATGGATTTTGAACTAATGCATTATGCAAGTCATTATAATAAATATTTCCTGATGCAACATTTCTGTTTTTTGTATTTGTATAGGTGAAGTTTTCCCCAACAGTAATTATATTATGATTATTATTCTTTTTCAACACCATTTCAGTATTCATTCTAGCAGTAAATCTTTTATATCCTGCCCCTGTAATATCACCTCCAATAATACCTTCTTGGTCTAAATAAGAGGCTCCCAATGAGTAAGTTGTATTTTCACTACCTCCAGTAATATTAATAGCATGACTTTGTACTACCGCATCATCTTTACTCATTTCATTAATCCAGTTCGTACCTTTCCAACCATTTTGAAGTTTTTCCCAAATTTCATCTCCCAATTGAGTTCCTAAACCAGGATAATTAGACTCTAACCAAGAATTATTTGAAATCATTGATTGCCAATCATTTGGTGCCAAACCATCATTTACACGACCTTCATCCATTATATACATATACTCTTGCGCATTCAATGGGTCTAAATTTTTGTAAGTATTTTGAATACCAAAGTAAGTATCATAGCTTATTTTTGCTGGACTACCTTTACGTCCTTTTACAGTAGTAACTAAAACAACTCCATTTGCGGCTCTTGATCCGTAAATTGCAGCTGAGGCTGCATCTTTTAAAACATCAATAGATTGAATATCTGATGAGTTTAAGTAATCTATGTCTCCAACAGCAACACCGTCAACAATATACAAAGGGTTTGAGTTTCCAATGGTACCCAATCCACGAATTGTAACCTTGGTTCCTGCTCCAGGTTGACCATCATTTCTTGTAATACTTACCCCAGCTGTTGTACCCTGTAAGGCTGCCATAGCTGTCCCTGTGTTTAGGGCAGCAATATCCTCACCTTTAATATTTACACCAGCTCCAGTAATTAAAGTCTTTTTTTGCACACCATAACCAACAACAACAACCTCATCTAATGCGTTTGCATCTTCAACTAGTAAAATATTAATTTTGACCCTACCTTCAAGAAATACTTCTTTAGTAACATAGCCTATATAGCTAATTTGTAAAATGGCATCTGTACTTACATTTTCCAACTTAAAATTCCCGTCGAAATCTGAAGTAGTACCATTGATTGTGCCTTTAACAACAATACTAGCTCCTGGTAAGAGCCCATTAGCATCAGACACTGTTCCGGAAATACTTTGTGCTTGTGCATATGTACACAGCGATAAAAATATTAGGAAAAAGAATCTTTTTAAAATTTGATTTTTCATAAAATATTTGATTTAATTATTCTTTTGCTTTGTACTAAGTTCATTTTAATTACTTCAATACATCTACAAAATTATGCATGATGTTAATGATATGTTAATAGAATATTGTCACTTTTTTATATATTTACGACAATATTCATAGAAGACAGATAAAATAACACATTAAATGTATGATTGATAATGCCCACCGAGAAATTACTCGTTTAATTCCCGAAGATAGTTTTTTGGTTGAAGAAAGAGTTAAAGATGATTTTGATTTTCCAATTCATTTTCACCCAGAATATGAACTAAATTTCATTTTTAAAGGAAAAGGTGTGAGACGTATTATTGGAGATCACTCTGAAATTATTGAAGATTTAGAATTAGTATTAACTGGTCCAAATATTGTACATGGATGGGAACTTAATCAGTGTACTTGCAAAGAAATTTATGAAATTACCATTCATATACATCAAGATTTACTAAATGAAAAAACATTAGCTCGTAGAATTTTTAAACCTATTAAGGATATGTTTAACAGATCTAAGCATGGGATTCTTTTTTCAAGAGAAACTACTATAAAAATGATGCCAAGATTAATGGCACTTACTAGAATTTCAGATATTGAATATTACTTAGAATTTATATCAATTTTAAACGATTTAGGTAATTCCGATAATCAAAGAATGCTTTCAAATTCGAGTGCTGAAAAAGAAGATTTTCATAATAGTGATAAAATTAAAAAAGTGTATGAATATATTCAGGAAAATTTCAATAAAACAATAACCTTAAATGAAATTTCTGAATTGGTAAATATGAGTCCTGTAACTTTTAACCGATTTATTAAAAGTAGAACCGGAAAAACATTTATCACCTATATAAATGATACGCGCATTAGTTTTGCTTCTCGCTGGTTGTTAGATTCCGAATTAAGTATTGGCGAAATTGCATTTAAATGTGGATTCAATAATATTGCAAATTTTAATAGGTTGTTTAAAAAATCTAAACAATGCACGCCTAAGGAATTTAAAGAACAATTTGTTGGAGTAAAAAAGGTATTATAATAGGTTAATTAACTAAAAAAAACTCTCAAAGATAAAATCTAAGAGAGTTTTAATTAACAAAACTTAACTCAAATTAACCCATGATTACTTTAATTTCATGGGATTTATCTTTTTCTAAAATAGGTACTATATTAGAAGTTATTTCTTCTCCGTTAACAATTATTTTTTGAACACCCTTGCTAACATTATTTGGGTTTAAAACTTCAATATTATAGGTTGCTCCTCGAAATTCTCTTTTCATTTTAAATCCATCCCATTTTGCCGGAATACAAGGATTTATTGAAAGTCCATTATAATCTGGTTTTACTCCCAAAATATATTGGGTAATTGCATAAAAGTTCCAGGATGCTGTTCCAGATAGCCAAGAATTTTTAGCTTCTCCAGGCTTAAAAGCTTCTTTACCTGCAATCATTTGGCAATATACATAAGGTTCAACCTTGTGCAATTCAGAAATATCTTCTAAAAAACTTGGAGCAATTTTAGTATAATAATCATAAGCTTGATCTCCTCTTCCTATCATAGTTTCACCAATCATTACCCAAGGATTGTTATGACAAAAAATTCCACCGTTTTCTTTATAACCTGCAGGATAAGTAGAAATTTCACCATATTCAATTTTATATTCAGTAAATGCGGGGCTGTTTAATACAATTCCATATTCACAATCCAAATGTTCTTTTACTGAATCTAAAGATTTTTTAACCAAGCCTTCTTCTTTTCCAATTTCAGCCATAGTACACCAGCCTTGAGATTCAATAAAAATCTTTCCTTCTTCATTTTCATTTGAACCTACTTTTTTACCGTAATAATCATATGCTCTTAAATACCAATCCCCATCCCAACCATGTTCTTTCACAGCTTCAATCATATTATCTACATGAATTTGAGCTTCAGCAGCTTCAACAGTTTTACCAATAGTATTACATAATTTTACATACTCTTTTCCATATACTACAAACAAACCTGCAATCATTAAAGATTCTGCTTTTCCATCTTTCTTATTTCCTGTTGTTTGAAAAGATTCGTTAGGATCAGTTGAAAAACAATTTAGATTTAAACAGTCATTCCAATCGGCTCTACCAATTAATGGTAATTTATGTGGTCCTAAATTATTAACTACATGATAAAATGAAGCCTTTAAATGTTCAAAATGCGGTTTAGCTCTTGACATATCATTATCAAAAGGGACTAGTTCATCTAACAATGTAAAATCACCAGTTTCTTTAATATATTCAGTTGTTGAAAGGATTAACCAAAGTGGATCATCATTAAAATCTCCACCCAAAACTGCATTTCCTTTTTTTGTTAACGGTTGATACTGATGATAACAAGAACCATCTTCAAACTGTGTAGAAGCAATATCAAAAATTCGTTCACGAGCTCTTTCAGGAATTTGATGAACAAATCCTATTAAATCTTGATTAGAATCACGGAATCCCATACCACGTCCAATTCCTGATTCAAAAAAAGAAGCTGAACGAGACATATTAAAAGTAACCATACATTGGTATTGGTTCCATATATTCACCATTCTGTCTAACTTAGCATCACCCGATTGAATATTGATTTTACCTAATAAATTATCCCAGTAAGTTCTTAATTCATCAAAAGCTTCTTGTACTTTTTCAACCGTATCAAACTTTGCAATCATTTCCTTTGCTGGAATTTTATTGATCACAGATTTACTTTCCCATTTATTGTCTGCATCAACTTCTACGTAACCCAACATAAAAACATAATCCTTTTCTTCTCCAGGTTGTAATTCAACTTCAATATAATGTGAAGCAATAGGAGACCATCCATGAGCGATTGTATTTTTAGAATTTCCATTAGTTACAGCCTCTGGAGTATCAAAACCATTGTATAATCCAATAAATGAATCTCTATCAGTGTCAAAGCCATTTATAGCTTCGTTTACTGAATAAAATGAGTAATGATTTCTACGTTCCTTAAACTCTGTTTTATGATAAATTACTGAATCCTGTACTTCTACTTCACCAGTATTAAAGTTTCGTTGAAAATTGGTCATATCATCCTCAGCATTCCAAAGCGCAAATTCAATAAAAGAAAACAGTTTTAATTTTTTAACTTCTGAAGAAGTATTTTTAATAGTTACTTTTTGAATTTCACCCCAAAATCCTAATGGAATAAATTGCAATACTTCTGTTTCTACTCCATTTTTCGCCCCTTTAAACTTAGTGTAACTCATACCGTGTCTACATTCGTAAGAATCCAACGCTGTTTTTACAGGCTTCCAACCTGGAGACCAAACTGTATCACCATCTTTAATATAAAAGTACTTTCCACCATCATCAACTGGCACATTATTATATCTATAACGAGTTAATCTTCTGAATTTAGCATCTTTATAAAAAGTATAACCTCCACCTGTATTTGAAGTTAATGAGAAAAAATCTTCATTACCTAAATAGTTTATCCAAGGATAAGGAGTTTTTGGATTTGTAATTACATACTCTCTTTTTTCATCATCAAAATGACCGTATTTCATTTTTTAAAAATTTTAAATCTTAGTATTTTATTCTTTAAGCCTTCTTGAATTTAATTCTAATGTAATTTCATCAAGATTTTTTTGATTGAGCGGGTACAACAACATTAAACCTGCAGCAATTACAGTAATAATTGCTGGCACCCAACTCATTAACATAATAATCCCTGGAAAAGCGCCTTGTATTGAAGCCGCATCTTGTCCACTGTAATGATATGCGCCAAGAACTAAACCAATAATAGCACCTGCAATTCCGCCTCCAAATTTTGTAGCAAATGAACCTGCAGAGTATATTAGTCCGGTTGCTCTTCGCCCGTTTTTAAATTCTGAATAATCAGCAGCATCACCCAGCATTACAAAAAACAATGTTGGGAACATCGCAGCTGCAAATTCAGATACTATTCCAATTGCAAAAATTGCTTCAATATCATTAGGTCCACAAAAAGCTAATAAAGCATTTACACCACCCGAAAATATTAAGGCATATATAAATAAGTTACGTTTACCAAATTTCTTTCCTAATGGAGCTGTTACCATTGCACCAACAACAGAAGCAAGCATTAAACCAATCAAAAATGAAGCTGCCAATAATTGATTGTTTAAATAATGTGTGAAATATATAACTACAATACCTTGTTTTATTGAATTATAAATATTGAATAACAATCCAATAACTAATAAAACAAGCCATGGTTTATTGGATATTAGGTCTTTAAAATCTTGTTTTAAATTATTTTTTTGTGATTTTGGAGGTTGAATTCTTTCTTTAGTTGTATAAAAAGTGATAAACATTAAAATTGCCAGAAAAACAGACATCAAATACATTGAATTACTGTAACCTTCTTTTTGATCTATTATTGAAATGTTGCTTTCTGACAAACCATTTTCACCTTCAACAATAAAGGTGTATTTTTCATTAGCCTGCATTGAAAAACTCTTCCTATTGGTTGGAACATTATCTTTAGATGCTATTTCAGTATTATCCCAAGTAAATTCTGCTATTCCATTTTCGGTTTTAATATTAACATTCTCAACATTTTCAGAGGTAGAAACTTCTACTCTAAATTTCTCATTTTCTAACTTAGAGACTTCAATGTTTGGGTTAATATTCCCAAAATATGCCACTAAAAAAAGTAAAGCTCCTTGAACTAGCATACCTCCACCAAAAGCTCCAACCATTCTATAAGATCCTAAACTGGTTCTCTCTTTATCATTTCCAGTCATAACTGCCATCAAAGCGCCATAAGGGATATTATTTGCCGTATATATTAATGTAAAGAATATATAAGTGATGTAAGCGTAAACAATTTTACCTGAAGAACTTAAATCTGGACTAGAAAATAACAATGATAAAATTGCCGCAAGTGGGATAGCTGTCCACAAAATCCAAGGACGAAATTTACCGTATTTAGATTTTGTTCTGTCGCCAATGATCCCCATTAGCACATCACTTATTCCATCACTAAAACGTGCTACTAACATTAACACACCTACTGTCACTGGGCTTAACCCAAAAACATCTGTATAAAATATAAATAAAAAGGTAGCTACACCTCGCCAAGCTATATTTGCAGCTCCATCACCTAAAGCATATCCAATTTTCTCTTTTAATGATATTTTATTATTTACGTTCATTGATATATAATTTTAATAATTAACAAAAATAGGTAGATGAAGTTTCTCTAGATTCTAATTTATTAATTGAACATCAAAGTTAATTATCTATCAACAAATTTATTGGTACTTTTTTGTCTTTTACCTAACCTTTTTATATTCTAAATTTTAAATTAAAATAATCAAAAATTTGAAGAAATTTGAAACGTTTAATTCTGTAAAATAAAATAACTTCTAACTTAATAGTTGAAGGTTTATCTTGAAGGATAATAGAAAATAATGTTAAGATATTTGTTTTTAATTAAACAGTCTTAAAAGAATATCCGAGTAAATGTAGTAACTCCAACCTGTGACCTTAGTAGGGTTATGGGCCCGACGTTCACCAAATTCTCAACCTTTTTACTGGGCTCCCACGCTATAAATTTGCAAAATCGTGTTCCAAAACGTTTTCCGATTTTAGATTGATTTGTTATACAAATATTTACTCAAAAAAATAGAAAATATGGACTATTTCAAACATTTTTTTACTTTAAATTGATTTGACATTGCGAGTCTCCTTTTCTGTAAGTTTTAAAATGAAAAAATAGTTTTTAAAAAAATATGGACGCAAAAAATATGCGCTAACTAAAAAAAATATGCGCTCTTACAATGTTTTTACAAAAAACGTGCGCATATTTAATCTATCAAATCGTTTGAATTCTTGTAAATTATTAGTAAAAAGCAGACCGATTTCAACAATTTAACGGAGGGTATTTTATACATATAAATTTGATTAAACACTTTTATTAACTCATTGAAATGTCCAACTTTGCCTATTATTTTATTCCTCAATAAAAATATTCGAAAAATTTTCTTGAATTTCTTCTACCTCATTTGCTTTTAAAATTGAAAATTCTTTGTTTAATGCACGTTTTGATAAAACTCCGTTATTCTGTTCTAAAAAACGAACAAGCATCGCCACAGTTTTATCTGGCATTTCAAAATTATTATCTAGGTATTTTTTAAACTCATCGTATTTTTGCAAATAATTTACTTCGTTTGGAATTACTCTATCTAAAGTATCATTTACACAATCATATAAAAACTCTGCTTGTTTTGTAGCATCAAAATAACGATAAAAATCAATGGTTTCATTTGTGACTTCAACATTATGGTCTGCAGTTTCTTTCCATTGAATATAATCTAATAATGGATGGGAATAGTTTTCTAATACCTTTCTATAATCATCTATATGGTCTAAAATTGATGCTGAAACGGGAAAAATAACACCTTGTTTAGTGAATTCTTTTTGTGCTAAAATATGATGAATCAAATAACGATGTAAACGACCATTTCCATCAACAAATGGGTGTATAAACACAAAACCAAATGCAATAATTGCTGCAGCTAATACCGCATCGTAGGTTTCTTCTTGCACTATCGTATTTGTAGTTATTAAACCATTTAATAATTGTTCAACATTTTGCTGTTTGGCCGAAATATGATCTGGAATTGGTTCACCTGTAATTCTGTCGTGTTCACCAACAAAACCACCCTCTGTTCTCAATCCCATTTTAACAAACCTACTATTTTCAATTACTATTTGTTGCAAGCGTATTAACTCTTCAATACTTAAGTTTTTTTGACCAGCTTGTCCAATGGCTTTTCCCCAACGTGTAGCTCTATTGTTCCCAGGATTTTCGCCTTCAATGGTAAAGGATGCTTTTGAATCTTTAAGTAATAAAAAAGAAGATGCTCTTTGCAGCACATCTTTATGTACACTATTTAAAAAGATGTTTTTTTGTTCGGCTAAATTTGCCGCAATGTAGGTTTCTAATTTTTTAGTTTTAAATATTAGCGGACAAAAATCTACGGTTCCTGGAAGATTATTTATTATCTTATGCCTTGGGGATTCAATCCCTTTTATAGTATATTGAAGTTTTTCATCTAAAAGTGGTATGTATTTTCGCTTTTTTAAATCTACATGAATGTAGATTTCTTCTTTTTGTAGCCATTCATACAAAAACCAAATTTTACGGCTGTATTGCCCCATAGGTTCTGTATTTACAATTGATTCTATTTCTTCCTTTGTTATTGAATTAAATAGTGACTTAAATACCAATAAATTAATACCTTCATATTTAATCGCGAATACCAATTGTTTGTATAAATTTTGTTCTGGCTGGTAAGATATTGGAAATACATTCCAATTTTCTGCACTATACTTTTTACTTTTTTCAATAATTATTGAAAGAGTTTTAGGAAATGGAATTGGTAATTTTAAACTATCTATAATAGCTCCATAGCCGACTATCTTACCTTTTTCAGGAGTAATTTCACCTTGAAATATAGTTGTTTCTATTAATGGTATTTTCCTTTCCATTGTACTAACTTTAAAATTTAAAGTTAAAGATAACTAAAAAACGTGCGCCAAACCGAAAAAACGTGCGCATTTGTAATGAAATTTAAAAAAACGTGCGCATTTACTTTTTATCAATGTAACTTATCAAAAAATATTGGTGAATTATGAGCTCGAAATTGACCAAATTCTCAACCTTTTTACTGGGCTCCCGCCTATATATTTTTTAAATCATGTGCAGTTTTAGTATTACCCAAAATACTTTCCCGTTCTTTCAATGCTAGCATATCTCTACTTATTTTAAGGTCAAGCACTTTAGCGTAGTGTTGAGTTGTAGAAATATTTGTATGCCCAAGCATCTTACTCACCGTTTCAATAGGAACCCCTCTCGATAGTGTCACTGTAGTTGCAAAAGTATGTCTAGCTAAATGAAAAGTTAATGTCTTTTTTATCATACAGCCAACAGCAATTTCCTTTAGATAAGCATTTACTTTTTGATTACTAGCAACTGGAAGTAATTTTTTCATGTCCTCTTTTTGGGGATAATCAGCATATTTATTTAGAATTCGTTCCGCCTCTGGTAAAATTGGGATACTACTAGGCGTATCTGTTTTAGTTCGTCTAATTTTTATCCATTTACTCCCATCTATCCCCAATAATATATCATCATGAGTAAGTTTTTGAACATCTATATAAGCTAAACCAGTAAAACATGCAAAAATAAAAATATCTCTTACTTGGTTTAATCGATCCATCTCAAAATCTTTCTCAGACATTCTTTTTATTTCATCTTCAGATAAAAATTCTCGATGAACTATCTTTTTTTTCATTTTCCAATTTATAAAAGGGTCATTGGAAATATAGTCATGTGCCTGAGCAATACGCATAATTTTTTTAAAATTCCTAATGTATTTAAGAGCTGTATTATTTGCACATGATTTTTCAGACTTAAGAAAAAATGCAAAGCCTTCAATAAACTTATAATCTATATCCTTTATAGGAATATCTGAACATTGATAATTCAATTTAATATATCCTTCGAGATGATTATAAACCGTATCATAGCGCTTATAAGTTCCCAGTGCATATTCCCCTGTACTTATTAACCTAAATATTTTATCATTATGCTCTTTAAATAATTCTAGTAACTTTTTATAATTCTGATTTTTCCCGAGATAAGCATCTCGCAAATCAGTTGCGGTGAAAGAAGTTCCTTGCTTTATAAATTCTCTTTGCTTATCTAAAATAGCATTTTCAACACTTCGCATCAATTCGTTCGTCTCTTGCGCAATAGCCGATACACCTTTAACACGTCCTGCCAAAACATCCCATTTATCAATTGGAACTTTACGACTAATACTCATCTCTGCACGAGATCCATCTACCGTAATTCTGCAATAAATACCGGCTAAGCCTTCAGATTTTCCTTTGGCTTTTCTTATATGATACAATATGGAGAGAGAAAGACTCACTTTTTGTGCTAATTTTTCACTCAAGTTACATCTTTATTTTTACAAAAAAAAATTGCACCGCCAGTGACAGCAATCTTTCCCAGCCAATTCGGGAGTAAATGACCTTCCGAAAAATCACTCCCGAATTACTCCCGAATAGAATGGTTTTATATGGTATTATTTGATATTCTTAAAAATGAAAAAACCTGCAAACAGTACTGTTTGCAGGTTTTTGGTGGAATTTGTTACTCTTCCAGTGGGCAATGAGGGATTCGAACCCCCGACCCCCTCGGTGTAAACGAGGTGCTCTGAACCAACTGAGCTAATTGCCCTAAGCGGTTGCAAATATATAATATGATTTCTTATTACACAAAGCTTTTTATAAAAAAATTACACTTTTTTTTAATTAAAAATAAACTCTGAACCAAAATGGTTCAGAGTCAATATTTTAGTTGAAAATTATTTTGCAAGTTCAGGTACGTTGGTTAGTATATAATCCCCATGTCCTGAAAATATTTTACTATAGTCCTTAAAAAATTCCTTTCTTTTTTCTTCATCTGGCCAGTGTTGCTTAGTTAATTTTGAATTTTCATCAAACATTTTTTCAATATCTGAAAAATTTTCTAATGCAAAAACTTCAACTGCATCTCTACTATTTGCACCCCACCTATGTCTATGTGTATAATATCCTTTTATATAAGAATTTTTTTGCGTTACATTTTCAAAATATTCTTTAAAACCTTTCCCTCCTTCACCTAATTGATTAACTTTAACATAAAAAATCATTGGTTCTTTTGATTCTGAAGTATAATCTTTTTGAAAAGGCATTGTAATATATATTTCATCACTATGCATTGGGCTATAATAACTACTCTGTTTTTCGAAAAAAGCCTTTCTTTTATCCTCATCAGGCCAAGCTTCATCAACAAGTTTACTAGTTATATCATCTGACTTATCAATATCTTCCCAAGTTTTATAAACAGATACTAATTTAACTTCAGAATCATCTGGAGTGAAATAATGAAAATAAAAACCCGATCCAATAATTAAATCGTTTTTCATAGTTACTTTATCAAAATATTCCTGTTCTGTTTTTAGCCAATCCGAAAAATCAACATCTGATTCTGAACTCCTATGAGCTGTAGTAACCGTAATATAAACAGGTTTATACTCTTCCTTTTTCTCTTCTTGAGCAATTGTTTTTGTAGTAAACATAAAAGCAAGCATGAGCATTGCCAACAATAATTTTTTAATTGTTTTCATAATTATAATTTTTAGTTAGTAATTGGGTATAAAAAAAATTGAACATTAAATATATTAATCGTCCAGGCGGAGTTAATAGTTATTAATTTTTGAAAATCAAGATTCCCGTCAAGGATTTAAATTATATTAATTTAAGACACTAAATTATGAGGTAAAGTTGTAGCACTTTAGGGCGAGTAGCTATTAAGCTCTTATCAATACTATAAAAATTTAAGAATTGAATGGCACTAATATAGTAAAAATTATATTAATATAAAAAATCAACTATTTAACTACTAGATAGTTATATTAAATCCTGTATATTTACACTACCTCAGCCACTATAAAAGTGCTTCCTCCAACAAAAATTAAATCGTTTTTATCAGCTAAAATTAAAGCTGATTTATACGCATCTTCTACTGAAGAATAAACATTACCTACCAAATCAAAAGTTAAACATTTCTTTTGTAACTCAATTTCATTTAAACCTCGAGGAATATTTGGTTTGCAAAAATAATAAATTGCATTTTTGGGAAATAAAGGAAGAATTGAATTTAAATCTTTGTCATTTACAACACCAAAAACAATATGTAATTTTTTAAATGATTCTTGTTCTAATTGCTTAAAAACATATTGTAGCCCTTCTTTATTATGACCAGTATCACAAATCACTTTTGGCTCATTTTTTAATATTTGCCACCTACCTAAAAGACCTGTGTTTTTAATAACTTTTTGTAGACCCTCCTTACTATTTTCTTCTGAAATTTTATATCCTATGCTTTTAAGAATAGCTATTGTTTGAAGAACTGTTTTAATATTATGAATTTGATAACTTCCTTTTAAATCTGATATATAGTTATTTTCAATGGTAGAAGATGCTAAAAATAATGGTGATTTATGCTCTTTTGCTATACTCTCAAAAACTGGATATGTTTCATCTTGAAATTCTCCAATAACTACAGAAATTCCATTTTTTATAATACCTGCTTTTTCAAAAGCAATTTCAGGTAAAGTTTCACCTAAAAATTGTGTATGATCAAATCCAATATTTGTAATTACTGAAACTTCAGGAGTGATAATATTAGTAGAATCTAATCTTCCTCCCAAACCAACTTCAACAACTGCAATATCAATAGTATGCTTTGCAAAACAATTAAAAGCTAAACCTACTGTCATTTCAAAAAAAGACAATTTATGTGATTCTAAAAACATCTTGTTTTCTGAAATAAAATCAATTACTTCAGTTTCAGAAATTACTTCTCCATTTATTTTAATGCGTTCTCTAAAGTCTTTTAAATGAGGTGAAGTGTACAAACCAACTTTATAGCCCGCTTCTTGTAATATTGAAGCTATCATATGGCTGGTTGAACCTTTTCCGTTAGTTCCAGCTACATGTATTGTTTTAAACTTTTTTTCTGGGTAATTTAAATGCTCTGCAAAAGCTACACTATTTGTTAAATCTTTTTTGAATGCTGCTTTACCGTCTCTTTGAAACATTGGTAATTGAGCAAACATCCACTCAAGGGTTTCTTTGTAATTCATTAAAAATTATTGAGATAATGAGAATCTGTATTTTATAGTTCCAATTTGCTTTGAAGGAGCTGTTGCATCTGCGCTCCATTTAGTATTTAAAGCGGCTTCCTTAGCTTGTGATAATAAACACTGCGCTGTATTTGTTGATCCCTTAACTCCTGCAGTTGCCTTTATAACTCTTCCGTTTACATCTACTTCAATACTTACAACAACTAAGCCTTCTTCTGTACAAATGTAATTAGGTTTTGGTCGACTCACTGGTTTTCTATTTCCTAAATTATAATCACCATTGCCGCCACCGCCTCCATTTCCATAGTAACCATTTGCATTTGGATCTCCATTTATATTCCCTTTATCTCCAGCCTTTGAATCATTACCTTCCCCTCCTGTTGCAGTACCATCAGAATTATTTATTCCACCAATTAAAGCATCCAGTTTTTTCCTTTTTGCCTCCTCTTCTGCTTTTTGTTTCGCAATAGCAGCTAGTTTTACTCTTTCAATTCGTTCTTTTTCTAGCTTAGCATTTTTCGTGATTTCATCGGCTTTATTTTTAGCATCTTGCTTTTTCTTTATGGCTATTGCTTCTTCATTATTTTGTGTTGCAACATCTTCTGTTAAAGTTTCTGAAGCTTTTTCTGCAACTTCTGGCTCAACTGTTTCTTTAACTTCTTCTTGTTCTTCTTGAAGTTTTTCTTCTGAAGTTGATTTTAATGGTTCATT
Organism: uncultured Lutibacter sp.; assembly: GCF_937891065.1. Lineage (GTDB taxonomy): Bacteria > Bacteroidota > Bacteroidia > Flavobacteriales > Flavobacteriaceae > Lutibacter. The sequence continues at coordinate 22,385 of NZ_CALAEQ010000115.1, forward strand.
TGGTTGAACATCTCCTATACCAACATCTGAAGTTCCAAAATTTACAGCAATGCCATATTCTTCTGGTGGATCTAAATAAGTCATTCCAACAAAAAAAATAAGGGCTAATAACAAGCTCATAATTACACTTGTTAAAGCTGCTGATTTTCTTTTATATGTTGTATCTAAAAAACTAAACATGTTATTTTGGACGAACTGCTAATATTACTTTATATCTATTTCTATTTGCTATATCCATAATTTTTACAGCTTTTTCAATAGGCACACCTTCTTCAGCTCTTAAAATTATAGTTGGACTTTCCTGTTTTGATAAAATAGTTAACAAATCTTGTTCCAAGTTAGATTCATTCACTTTTTTATTATCAATATAAAAAGTCAAATTTTTAGTAATACTTACTGAAACTGCTTTTCGGTTTTCGGTTTTCCCACTTGCTTTAGGTAATAAAATATCTAAAGCGCTAGTTGTAACCAATGTTGAAGTTATCATAAAAAATATAAGCAACAAAAAAACAATATCCGTCATTGAAGACATATTGAAGTCTGGACTTATTTTATTTCTTCCTCTAATATCCATAAGTTATATTTTATTGAAAGATTCAAAAAATTAAAATCAAATTTAGATGTTAAAAAATTTAATCTTTATTTAAACAGGTTCGTTTAATAAGTCCAAAAATTCTACTGAATGTGCTTCCATTTCATAAACTACCTTATTAGTTCTAACAACTAAATGATTGTATTGAATATAAGCAATAATACCTACAATAAGTCCGGCAACAGTTGTTGTCATTGCTGTATATAAACCATCAGACAACATTTTAATATCTATTTGACCACCTGCGTTAGCAATTTCGTGAATAGCCACAATCATACCAATTACAGTTCCTAAAAACCCAATCATTGGCGCGGCCCCAGCAATAGTTGCTATTACACTTACATTCTTTTCGAGTTTATAAATCTCTAATCGTCCAGCATTTTCAATGGCAGTATTAATATCTGCTAACGGTTTTCCAATTCGTGAAATTCCTTTTTCAATTAACCTTGAAGCTGGTGAATTTGCTTGTGCACATAAAACTTTTGCAGCATCTAATTTTCCATGAGATACGTGATCTCTAATTTGATTCATAAAATTACGATCTGTTTTTGAAGCTGCTTTAATAGCAAAAAAGCGTTCAAAATAAATGTACAATGCAACGGTTAGTAAAATAACTAACAATGCAATAATAATTTGTCCGCCTAAGCCTCCATCCATAATTAAATTATAAATGGAAAGTGTTTTTTCCTCAGAAATAACTTCTTCCAAAACCTCTGTTGTTCCCTGTTGCAATATTAAAAGCATTAATGATTATTTTATGATTGTTATTTCTGTCTAACGAAATTACTGAATGAAAATTGTTTATATTTAAAATAAAAAAAACCTGAGAAATTTCTCAGGTTTTTTTTATTTTTTAGAATATTGAGGTTAATACTAAAAAGGAAATTGAACCTACTACAAAGCCAATTGCAGCTAACCAAGCTATATTTTTAAAATACCAGAAAAAATTAATTTTCTCCATACCCATAGCTACAACTCCTGCAGCTGATCCTATTATTAACATACTTCCACCTGTACCTGCTGAAAAAGCAATAAAATGCCAAATATGACTATCTAATGGCTCTTGGAACATTCCCATACTCGCTGCAACTAATGGAACATTATCAACTACAGCAGAACCTACACCTAAAAGCATAATTACTATATCTGTATTTGGAATTATAGTTTTTAAAGACTCAGCTCCAACAAACAATAACCCTAAAGATTCTAGAGCTGCCACAGCCATTAAAATACCAAAGAAAAATAAAACACTTGGCATTTCAATTCTTGATAATGATTTATGAACTGGGCTATGAAAACCGGCAGAATCATGTGCGTCATTTTCTAAAATATTTGAAATACTAAATTGTGATCTACTATAAATTTCTGCAAAAATACCTACAATTGATAATGACAACATCATACCTACATAGGGTGGTAAATGTGTAACTGTTTTAAATATTGGCACAAAAATAATTGCAGTCAAACCCAAATACAACATTATAGGTCCGTATTTATTTTTCAGTCCTTTATCATCTGTAATTATTTCTTCAATATCACCTTTAAAAGGCTTCATAAATGAAGCAATAAAAACAGGTAACACCATGGCCAATAATGATGGTATAATTAAAAACTCAATTAGTTTTAAAGTTGAAACTTTTTTACCAATCCAAAGCATTGTTGTAGTAACATCACCTATTGGAGACCAGGCTCCACCAGCATTAGCAGCAATAACAATTAAACCTGCAAACCATAAACGTGTGTTTTTATCTTTTATAATTTTTTGAAGAATGGTTATTAAAACAATTGTAGCTGTTAAATTATCTATAATTGCAGAAAGTATAAATGCTAAAAAAGCAAAAATCCATAATAACTTCTTCTTACTTTTAGTTTTTATATAACCTTTAAATGTAGCAAAACCATCAAAATAATCAATAATTTCAACAATAGTCATTGCTCCTAATAAGAAAAATAGAATTTCGGCTGTTTTACCTAAATGATGTAACAGTGTTTCTTCTAATAAATGATGCTTTTCTTCCAAAGAAAAACTTGAAAACCCTTCAATTAATTTATGTGCTCCAGAATTAAACCAATTTGGAAAAGTTTCAATTCCAAAAGCTACCAATGCCCATAAAATAGCCATCATAGCTAAGGCTGGAATTAACTTATCCAATTTTAAATTATGTTCTAAAGCAATTGCTAAATATCCTACTACGAATATTAGAATTATAAGTGTTTCCATTTATTAAATTTTAAATTAATTGTTTTAAAGCTATTTCAAAAGCTGTTTTACATATATTTTGTTTGCTATTACTTTTCTTATATATGTTTTCTAATGCTTTTTTTATTGTGTTTGATGTATCATTAAAAATTGATTCATCTTTCATTGGTAATTTTATTTTAGATTCCATCAAATATGCAAAAACTCTAGCTATTCCACAGTTTGAAATAAAATCAGGCAACAAACTTACCTTTTTATCTGTAAATTCCATAATTGGACCAAAGAAAATTTCTTTATCGGCAAATGGAACATTCGCACCAGGAGAAATTACTTCTAATCCTGCTTCAATCATTTTAGTAACTTGATCTTTAGTTACCAATCTTGACGCTGCTGCTGGAACAAAAATTTCAGCTGGTACAGACCAAATATTGCTATTCATTTCATCAAAAGAAATTAAATTAGCTGCATTTAACTTATTCCCATCTTTTTGTAAAAATAAAGCTGTCATTTCATCCATCGTAAAACCATCTTCATTTATCAATCCTCCAACACTATCAATAATTCCAACTACTTTAGCTCCTAACTGTGTTAAATAATAGGCTGAGGCCGAACCTACATTCCCAAACCCTTGTACAATAGCTCTTTTACCTTTTATAGATCCTCCGTAAATATTGTAGTAATGATTTACAGCTTCAGCAACACCGTAACCAGTAAGCATGTCTGCTACAGTGTATTTCCTTTCTAAGTCTGGTGAATATTTTTTATCAGCAATTACTTTTATAACACCAAATCGAAGTTGGCCAATTCTATTAATTTTTTCAGCCTCTGTTGGCTTAAAATGCCCATTAAAAACTCCTTCTTGCGGATGCCAAACACCACATTCTTCAGTCATTGGTATCACATCATGTATTTCGTCTACATTTAAATCACCTCCTGTACCATAATAATGTTTTAATAATGGAGTTACTGCTTTGTACCAACGTCTTAAAACTTCATTTTTCCGTGGGTCATTTGGATCAAAATTGATACCTGATTTTGCGCCTCCAATAGCTGGTCCTGAAACTGTGAATTTTACTTCCATAGTTTTAGCCAATGAAAGTACTTCGTTCATATCTAACCCTTTACGCATTCTAGTACCACCACCTGCAGCACCACCTCTTAATGAATTTATAACTGTCCAACCTTCTGCTTCTGTTTCTTGATCTTGCCAATGAAACACTATTTCTGGTTTTTTATTTTCGTACTTTTTTAATAATTCTTTCATTCCTATTATTTTATAATTATAAATTAGATTTGATG
>NZ_CALAEQ010000116.1 GCF_937891065.1 uncultured Lutibacter sp.
GCTAATACAACATTTCTAGGGTTCCAAGTGAATTTATAATTCCATAAATTGTCATCGCTTTCAGGCGCTACTAAACCACCTGTAAAAGATTCAAAAAGCAACATTTCACCACCCTTTTCTCTTATAGAATCTATCACTTTCATAGCACTCATATGGTCTATTCCTGGGTCTAAACCAATTTCATTCATAAAAACGAGGTTCTTTTTAATTACTTCATCATTTAATTGACTCATTTCATTTGAAACATAAGAAGCTGTCACCATATTTTTGCCAAACTTTAAACAGTCTTTCGCTATATTTAAATGTAAATGCGCAGGTAACATAGATATAACAATATCAGCATTCTTAATCGCTTTTTGCCTTTCTTCATTATTAAATATGTCTAACGAAATTGCGATTCCATTTTCATGATTTTGCAGTATGTTTTTAGCATGTTCTAAATTAACATCAGCAATAGTTAAATATAAATTTTCGGAAAAGGATTTTTGAAGTAAATAAGTAATTAAGGATGAAGATGATTGGCCAGCACCAATTAACAAAATTTTTCTCATTTTCATATTTTTTGATTTTTAGAAGTGAACGAAAATACAAATTAATAGGTTGTTATTAAAAAAAAATAGTTAATTATCTTCTGAATTTATTTCATCTAATATTTTTTTTGCTTTTTTAAAATCGGAACTGTCAACTTCTAATTTATAGCCATCAACATACGCTGTACCAATAGTTATTGTTATATTCTCATCAAAAATATAACTTTCAATTCCACGGCTAGCTAATAAAGTTTTGGCAATGTGAATTTCGTGAATTAAACTTGCGGTTAAAACTGTGACTAAAGTGTTTGAATGATTTTTCATTTTTTTGTTTAAATATAGGAAATTATGCGCTATTAATTTTACTTTTGTAGCTCTAAATTAATCAAAGAATGAACAAAAATTTAGCGCTCACATCTTTTTTAGGAGCCTTAGCTGTTGCATTAGGCGCTTTTGGTGCTCACTCACTTCAAGAAACTTTAAGTATAACAGAACTAAATAGTTTTGAAACGGCAGTTCATTATCAAATGTACCATGTTATAGTCCTGTTTTTTGTAAATACATATTCAAAGTTTAACAATAAAACTAAAAACACAATTAGTTATTTTTTCTTTGTTGGGATTCTTTTCTTTTCAGGTTCTATATATGCTATAACTTTTGGAATTTCGGCTAAAAATATTTGGTTTATTACTCCATTAGGAGGGTTATTATTTATTATTGGTTGGTTAAAAATGGTAATTGTATTTTTTAAAGCGAAGGATAATAACCTCAAATAAGTCAGTTCACAAATAAAATAATGATACTTTTGTTACTTTTAAATTAAAAAAACGTGGAATTTTAGAGTTGTTTTACGAAAACGTTTTCGTTGAAATAGCTATGGGATAAGGATTTAGGAAATGAAATCAGATTTAAATCACTAAAATTCACAAAGTTGATTTAGTGTTTAGTGTAAAAAAATGATAAAAATCATAAGTTATCAAATTGAAATAAATGTAAATTTGTCATAGAATTTAAAATAAATTTAACAACTATATATAAATTAGGGTAATGGAAATTAGTAAAAAAACAATGGTGACATCGTTACTTAACTTAGGAATTAAAAATATTAAAGAAGTAGTTTATAACCCATCTTATGAGCAACTTTATAGAGATGAGTTAGATGAAAACTTAGTAGGTTATGAAAAAGGTTTTTTAACAGAACTTGGAGCTGTTAATGTAATGACAGGTAAATTTACAGGTCGCTCACCTAAAGATAAATTTATTGTAAAAGATGATGTTACAAAAGATACTTTATGGTGGAACTCAGAAAAAGCACCAAATGATAATAAGCCAACAACTCAAAAGATTTGGAACGATTTAAAGGATTTGGTAATTGAAGAATTATCAGCTAAAAAATTATATGTTGTTGATGCTTTTTGTGGAGCAAATGAAGATACTCGTTTAAAAGTTCGTTTTATTGTTGAAGTTCCTTGGCAAGCGCATTTTGTAACAAATATGTTTATTCGTCCATCTGCAGAAGAACTTAAAAACTTTGGAGAACCAGATTTTGTTGTATTAAACGGTTCTGAAACTTCAAATCCAAATTGGGAAGCACAAGGTTTAAATTCTGAAAATTTTGTAGTTTTCAATTTAACTGAAAAAATACAAATTATTGGAGGTACTTGGTACGGTGGTGAAATGAAAAAAGGAATGTTTGCAATGATGAACTATTACTTACCATTAAGAGGAATAGCAGCAATGCACTGTTCAGCCAACGTTGGTAAAGATGGAGATACTGCGATTTTCTTTGGTCTTTCTGGAACTGGAAAAACAACATTATCTACAGATGCTAATCGTCAGTTAATTGGTGATGATGAGCATGGATGGGATGATGAAGGCATTTTTAACTTTGAAGGAGGATGTTACGCAAAAACTATTAATTTAGATAAAGATTCTGAACCAGAAATTTTTGCAGCAATCAAAAAGAATGCATTACTAGAGAATGTAACGGTTGATGCTAATGGTAAAATTGACTTTAAAGATGGTTCTGTAACACAAAACACTCGTGTATCATATCCAATTCACCATATTGACAATATTGTAGCTCCAGTTTCAAAAGCAGGTCACGCACAAAAAGTAATTTTCTTAACAGCAGATGCTTTTGGAGTATTACCTCCTGTAGCTAAATTAACAGCTGAACAAACTCAATATCACTTCTTGTCAGGTTTTACAGCTAAATTAGCAGGTACTGAGTGTGGTATTACTGAGCCAACACCAACTTTCTCGGCTTGTTTTGGAGGAGCTTTTCTTTCGCTTCACCCAACAAAATATGGCCACGAACTAGTTAAAAAAATGAAACAGCATGGAGCAGAGGCTTACTTAGTGAATACCGGATGGAATGGAACTGGAAAACGTATTTCTATTAAAGATACAAGGGGAATTATAACAGCAATCTTAGATGGTTCTATTGATAAGGCTCCTACCAAAAATTTAGAAATATTTAATTTAGAAATTCCAACTGAATTAACAGGAGTTGCTACTGAAATTTTAGATCCAAGAGATACCTATTCAGATGTTACTGAATGGAATAGAAAAGCTGATAAATTAGCAGGAATGTTCATAGAAAACTTTGAACAATACACAGATAATAAAGAAGGTAAAGCATTAGTTGCTGCCGGGCCTCAATTATAAGTTTGTATTTATAATATTTATTTTAAAGCCTTCCTATTGGGAGGCTTTTTTTATAACTATATATAAAATATTGTATCTTGCGCAGCACATTTAAAAGTAAATTATGAAACGCATAAGTAACTCTTTAAAAGATTTTATAAAATTAGAAACATCATCAAGTATATTACTTTTTGCATTTTCAATTTTGGCTATTGTTTGGGCAAATTCACCATTTGGAAATACTTATGTTGAATTGTGGAATCATGAATTTACGATAGGCTTTTCAGATACTGATTTTCATTTATCAAAACCCTTAATATTATGGATAAATGATGGCCTTATGGCTATTTTCTTTTTTGTGATTGGTTTAGAAGTGAAAAGAGAAATATTAGTTGGGGAACTAACTACATTAAGAAAGGCTACGCTACCATTGTTTGCAGCTGTTGGAGGTATGGTATTTCCAGTCGCATTTTTCTTTATTTTAAATAAAGGCGAACTAGGGATAGATGGTTGGGGTATTCCAATGGCAACAGATATTGCTTTTACTTTAGGAATTTTAAAACTTTTAGGTAAGCGAGTCCCTTTAGGGTTAAAAATATTTTTAAC
>NZ_CALAEQ010000117.1 GCF_937891065.1 uncultured Lutibacter sp.
TAATTTTAATTTTAATAAAATTAATATCTCTTTAATTATAATTTTTCTCTACCATTGGCCTAATCGTTAATTCATCTATTGATGCATTTAAATCAACTAATATCATTGTAAATATTGCCTCTACCACACTTTCCACTTCTAAATATTCCGGTTTATTTGTATTTCTAAAAGAAGTGTTTGTGCCTCCAGGATAAATAGAGCAAACTTTTATATTTTTAAGCCTAACTTCTTTCCTGAAAACTTTAACTAATGCATCAAAACTTGCTTTAGAGGCTGTGTATGCTCCAATACCTTCATTTGAAAAATTGCAAACTGTAGATAAGACATTTATGACGGTTCCTTTTTTAGCAATTTCCATACTCCTGTAGACTTCTCTCATAAAAATAAAAGGAGCGATTGTATTAATTTTTAACATATACATTAAGTCATTTGTTTCTATTTTTGAAACCAATGAACGCATGGTATTTGCGCCGGCACAATTGATTAGAACATCAAATGTTCCTATTTTGTTTGTCGCTTCTTTTACAAATAAAATTATTTCATTTTCATTAGATATATCAAATGCTTTATAATGAATATGGCCTTTTGTCTCTCCAATTTCATTTAAAAGTGTCGTCATCTTTTCAATCGATCTACCGCAAAAAGCAACATTAGCTCCAGCTTCAATTAACTTAATAGTTAGGTTTTTTCCTATACCAGAAGTTGCTCCTGTTACAAGAATATTTTTATTGATTAAATCATCCAATTTCATAACAAGTCTATTAAATTAATTCCTTCAGTTTTTGAGTTGCAATTTCTGCAGTAATATCTCTTTGAGGAGAACCAAACATTTCGTACCCAACCATAAATTTTTTAACTGTGGCACTTCTTAATAATGGAGGATAAAAACTCAAGTGCCAATGCCAATGATTATTTTCCTTATTGTTTGTTGGAGCTTGATGAATTCCACTTGAATAGGGAAATGAGCAATCGAACAATTTATCATATGATTTCGTTAAAACAGAAATAGCTTCAGCAAATTGTTTTTCCTCTTTTTCAGTCAAACAACTTATGTTTTTTTGAGCCTTTTTAGGGAGTATCATTGTTTCAAATGGCCAAATAGCCCAAAAAGGAACTAAAACTACAAAAGTTTCATTTTCAAAGATAATGCGTTCATTTAGAACTAATTCTTGTTTAACATAGTCTTCTAATATCGTTCTATTGTTTTTTTGATAATACGCCAATTGGTTTATATCTTTCTTATAAACTTCATTAGGCAATGAAGATTGGCTCCAAATTTGACCATGAGGGTGGGGATTACTACATCCCATTACCGCACCTTTATTTTCAAAAATCTGCACGTAATTTATGCTTTCTTCACTACCTAAAATTTTATATTCTTCTTTCCAAGTAGTCACTACTTTTTCAATAGCTTCTATAGACATTTCTGCTAAACTTTTTGAATGATCTGGGCTAAAACAAATTACTTTACAAATACCTGTTTCACTTTGTGCTTGTAATAAATCATCATTGATAGAAAATGATGGAGAATCTTTTTGAAGTGCTGCAAAATCGTTTGTAAATACAAAAGCACCTTTATAATCTGGATTTATTTCTCCATTCATTCTTGTGTTTCTAGCGCATAAGTAACAGCTTTCATCATGAGATGGTCTAACTTCTTTTGAGACTGCTTCATTTTGACCTTGCCATGGGCGTTTTGCTCTGTGTGGTGAAACCAACACCCATTCGCCAGTTAAAATATTTAAACGTTTGTGGGAGTAATCTTGTAAATCTGTGTTCATTTTAAGATATTATATGGGTTCCTTCTGAGATATTTACCGAATAAGGTGTGCATTCCTTATTAAATCTTGTTTTATACAATGGTGCCACTTTTTCAAAAAAAGCATCCGATTTTCCTCTTTTAATAATGTTTATAGTACAACCTCCAAAACCGCCTCCCATCATTCTAGAGCCAACAACATCATCGCAATCTTTTGCCAATTCAACTAAAAAATCAAGTTCATCACAACTTACTTTGTATTGATGTTGTAACCCATTGTGAGAGTTAAATACCAACTCGCCTAATTTTTCAATATCATTTGCTGCCATAGCTTCAGAAGCTGCCAGGGCTCTATTATTTTCTTGAACTACAAATAAAGCTTTTTGATAATCTTCTTCTGAAATTTGATCTTTTATTGCTAATAAACCTTCTTCAGTGGCATCTCTCAACGCTTTAACATTTAATAATGATGCTACATTTTCACAAACAGCTCTTCTATTATTATAGGCACTATCAGCTAAACTGTGTTTTACATTTGTATTGATTAATAACAGCTCATAATCTTTAAAATCAATTTCAAAAGGTATCGCTTCTATAGTTCTACAATCTAATAATAAAGCCTTATTTTCTTGCCCAAACATACTGGCATATTGATCCATAATACCGCAATTGACGCCAACATAATTATGTTCTGCTTTCTGCGAAATAAAAATCATTTCTGTTTTGGTTAAGCCTAAATTAAACAACTCGTTCAAACCAAAAACCACACTATTTTCTAATGCTGCTGATGAAGACAAGCCAGCACCTCCAGGAATATCCCCACCAAAAACGATATTAAAAGGTTCAAGATTAATTCCTTTTTTTTGAATTTCTGATACTACTCCTAATATGTAGCTCCTCCATCCACCGTTCGACAAAGGTTGAATGTTTTCCAAAGAAAATTTATATGTTTCATTTTTATCAAAAGCAAAAATACTACATAAATCAGAATTGCTTTTTTGAATAGCAGCAACAATTCCTTTATCTATAGCAGCAGGAAATACAAAGCCATCATTATAATCTGTATGCTCTCCAATAATATTGATTCTTCCTGGTGAAAAAATTAAAAAAGGTGCCGTTTTGAATTTCTCAATAAAAATTGTTTTTATTTCATTTATTAAATCTGTGTTCATATTCAAATAAATTTAAAAGTTTACTTTTTGCTGACACTATACACTTTTATAATTCCTATTTTCATTTTTATTTAATTCCTTGGTTAGGGATATGTCTTTATCCTTTTTATCCTTTTTATTTTTTTCTGATTTACGTGTACTTTCACACGATAAAAAAGATCCAATTAATAAAAAAATAATTATTTTGGTCATATTCATATTAATTGGAAGCTGTTTTTATAATTTTGGAATGATTACAAATGAATAACGATACGTTTTATCTGTTAATTTATATTCAGGATGAGTATGAGCTCCCCAGCTTGTATCACCACCAACACCCATTTGTCTATAATCAATATTTACAGAAACTAAATCTCGAGGTTTCACATCAATAGTATGACGGTTTTTAACAATATCTCCATCTCTATGGCGACCATCAGTTCTTTCTAAAGATTCAAAATCTTCCATCATATAATTATGTGCACTAAAATCAACTGTAGGAATACCTTTAATAATTATTCCCTCTCCATCTTTATTAGTCAAACTTACCCAACGGGTATCTGTTTTATTTCCATTTTCCTGAGGTCGGATATAAGCCCAATACTGGTGGGCCACTTTACCTGTATAAGTACCAATTTTTGCGCCTGTTTTTCTATCCCAATAACTTTCAAAAGGTCCTCTTCCATACCAAGAAATTTGATTGTATTCACCCAATAATTCAATATTTAAACCAATCCTTGGCGTTTCAGAAAGATTGTTCTTTGTTTTTACAAGTTCATTCTCAACCAATATTTCCCCATCTCCATTAATAGTGTATTTAGAAGTGAAAACTGCAATGTTCTTACCAGTATCATTGTTTAAATTATAAACCGTTGTTACTTCAGCATTTGCACCATTCATTTTAGTATTGATACTTGCTAAGGTTCGGTTCTTAGTTACGTAACGCCATTCTGCACAACGTTTGTGTAAATCATTACCAAAATCATTATCGGTTGGTGCTCTCCAAAAGTTAGGTGTAAAACCATTAGCTTCTTTAATTAAATTTTTACCATTGCCAAAACTAAGTTTGGTCATAATTCCTGTTGATTTATCAAAAATAATTTTACAATTTTTACTGCTTAAATCAACTGTTTTTTCTGAAGTATTTATAACAATTTTAGTTTCTGAATTTAAATCTATTTTACTGTTTTTTTCGCTAACAATAAATTGCTCCCAAGCCACTTCATGGTTTTTTGGCACTAAATTATTTTCAAATTTTGTAGTAGCGGAAATTGTCAAAATCACCTCTTTTGAAGTTTCAAAAATAGGATAAGCAATTTCAATTATTTTAGTATTAGATGGTTCTATGTCTATTTTATTAAAATTACCTGTCGCTATAATTTCCCCATCAGATATTAATTCCCAATTAAAATTAAAGGCATTCAAATTAGTAAAATCAAATTCATTTGAAATTTGAACTTTTCCAGAAGCCAAATCAATGGTTGTAAATAAAATGTTCTGATGTACTTTTTTTACTTCATATAATGCAGGTTTGGGCACTCTATCTGGATTTACCAATCCATTTAAACAGAAATTACCATCCGAAGGCACATCTTTTGGACCAAAATCACCTCCATAAGCCCAATAATCTTCTCCTTCTTCTGAAGTTTTCACCAAACCTTGGTCTACCCAATCCCATATAAAACCACCTTGTAAAACAGGATATTCCTTCATCATATCCCAATATTCTTTAAAATTACCAACACTATTTCCCATAGCATGGGCATATTCACATAAAATTAAAGGTCTGTCTGAGTATGTTTGCGCGTAATCTTGTATTGTATTTATGCTTGCGTACATTGGGCCTACAATATCTGTATTACTTTCAAGCCCAGCTTGTTCAAACATAACAAAGCGTGATTGATCTTTATTTTTAATCCATTCATAAGCCTCAAAAAACACAGGCCCATTTCCACATTCATTTCCCATAGACCAAATAATTACTGAAGGATGATTTTTATCTCTTTCCACAACACTTTTAATTCTGTCCATATGAGCTTTTTCCCATTCAGGTCTATAGGCAACATGCTGAATAGTATCAAAAATTCCTTGATGAGATGCTCCCATTCCGTGCGATTCTATATTTGCTTCATCAACTAAATACAAACCATATTTATTACACAATTTATAAAACAATTCAGGTTGAGGGTAATGAGAAGTACGAACCGCATTAATATTAAACATTTTCATTGTTTTAATATCTTTTAGCATTGTTTCTTCATCCATGTAATGTCCGTTTCGGTCATGATGTTCATGAAGATTTACTCCTTTCAAATAAATAGCTTTACCATTGATTAAAAGTTGCCCGCTCTTTATTTCAACACTTCTGAAACCAACCTCAGATCCAACGGCTTCAATAACTTCACCATTTTCATTTTTTAATCGAATGATAAGATTATAGAGATAAGGATTTTCAGCATTCCATTTTTTTGGATTTAATATTTCTTTTTCAAAATTAATAGTTGCATTATTATCAATTAGGGAAACATTTTGCTCATTAGCATAAAATTCATTTTTATCGGCATCGAGCAATACAGTTTCAACAATATAATTACCATTAATAGTACTTTCTATATTAACATCTAATTTAAATATTCCATCATTATAGTTGTTTACTAAATTAGCTTGTGACCAAAAATCATTAATACGTGTTTTCTCTCTATTCAACAAATAAACATCTCTGGTTATTCCACTTAATCTCCAAAAATCTTGATCTTCTAAATAACTCCCATCACTCCATCTGTAGACTTCAACAGCTAATAAGTTTTCGCCCTTTTTTAGATATTTCGTAATGTTAAATTCAGCAGGTGTTTTGCTTCCTTGACTATACCCAACCTTTTCACCATTTACCCATATATACATTGCCGAACTTACCGCTCCAAAATGCAAGAATACTTCTTTTTCTAAATCTGAATTTTCGATGTTGAAATATGTCCGATAAGAACCTACAGGATTGTAATGATCTTGAATTTTTGGGGGTGTTTTTTCGTGAGGATATTTTACATTGGTATAAATAGGCACATCAAATCCTTCTAATTCCCAGTTTGCCGGAACCTTTATTTTTTTCCAATCTGAAGTATCATAATCTTCTTTGAAAAAATAGTAAGGTCTATCGTCTGGTTTTGAAACCATATTAAAATCCCATTCACCATTTAAGGAAGTATAAAAAGGTGAATTTTCTACATTATCAATTATTACATCTTCATCACTTAAATAGGGAATAAAATAGGCTCTTGGAGCTTCTTTATTAACACCAAATACTTCAGGGTTTTCCCAATCGTTAATTTCTTTCTCTTCAAAAGGAACATCAACGTATTTATGTTTAGTTGTACAAGAGTTTAACACAATCAGAATAATAGCTAAATATTGAATTTTCATTTTAATTTCTTTTTATAAATCATTTATAATATCATACACGATTTTCTGGTACTTTTCATGAATATTATGTGCATTTGTTGGGTACATTTGTAGTAATAATGTAGCTGTAAATTGTTTTTTTGGATCTGTCCAAGTGTAGGTATCAAAAAAGCCCCCAAAACCATAAGAACCAATACTCATAGGGCCTTTCTCAGCTCCTTTTATATTAGTAACCCAGGCTGCATAGCCTTGGTCTGAATCACCATCATCAAAATTTGTTTGTTTACTCAACATCATTTTTACATACTTTTCTCCAAGTATTTGTTTGTTTTTATAAATACCATTATTGATAATCATATAAACAAAATTAGTATAATCTTTAGCTGTACTGCATAAATCTGCACCGCCAGAAAAGAATTGTTTATTTTCAATAACTGGGTAATTAATATCGTTATATGTAGTCAATATTAAGCCATTATTGTCTTCAGCTGGTTGATATACTTTGACCAATTTTTTTCTTTCTGAAATTGGAATATTAAAATAGCTACTATACATTTCTAAAGGTGTTAGAATGTGTTGTTGTACATATTCATCATACCTCAATCCCGAAACTATCTCAATTACAGTACTCAAAACATCGTAACTCATACTGTAAATATTTCTTTCTCCCGGGTTTGCTAGCAATGGTAATTGTGCTATTTTTCTTGTGTTCTCTATTGAAGTTCTTTGATCTTCACAAAATCCTTCACTAACACTATTTTTAATAACTAAAGCATTGTATCTATCATCTTGAAACCCGTAACCAATTCCAGAAGTATGTGTTAGCAATTGCTGAATAGTAATTTCACTTTTTGCAAGCACTGATGAAAATGTTGAATCAGATAAAACATCAACTAAAATTTGTGGGTTTTTAAACTCAGAAATATATTTACTAACCTTATCATCTAGGTTCAGTAAACCTTTTTCATACAATTGAAGCACCGCAACAGCTGTTAATCCTTTGGTCATAGAGGCCATTCTGAAAATATCATTCGTTTCTTGTGGAATGCTATCTTCTATATTTTTAAAGCCATATGCTTTATGAAAAACCTCCTTTTTATTTTTTGTTATATAAATAACTGCTCCGGGTATTTCTGCATTGCTTACCGCTGCATTGAATAACGAATCTAAACGACTTGTTTTTTGTAATGGTTGCTCAATTTTTTTATTGAAATTACAACCAACAATAACAAATGAAAATAAAAAGATTCTACCAATAAATTTACTTTTTAATCGCATTTTATTCAATTACAACAGTTAGTATACTTCTAGGAGGAACATTAAATAAGTCGTTGTTTGAAATACTTCCTTTTGGTGCTAAATCATCAGAATCTAAAGCCGATGTTTGATATAATTTAGAACTAAATGAGCTTTTCCCATCAACCTTAATTTTTACAGGAATTTGAATAGTGCGTTGATTCACAAATACAGCTACATATTTTGAATTATCAGGTTTTTTATATGCCGAAATCAATAAACCGTTGATAGATTGCTCAATAGTTTGATTATCTGATCTGTTTAAATCTATACGTTGATAGCCTTCTTTTATAAAAAACGAATAGTTCCCTAATGCCCAAAGCATTTTTGAGTCAAAGACTTCTCCATCATTTTTATTGTTATCTATATAAACCAAACCATCTTTGTAATCGTAGGGGCTAATAGCCAACCACCACTGCCAAGAACTTGCATTCGCTACAGTTAAATCAGTATGAATTACTCTTGCCAAATAAAGCGCAGGATCAATCCCTAAATCTCTTCCACTTCCTTTTATTTCATCATTATCTTCCAACAAACAATATTCAGACATCCAAAACTCTAATGAAGAATCGGTTTGCTGAATTTTATTTTTCACTTTTTCACGTACATCAATTAAGTTTGCAGTTCCATAAGTTGTATAATAACTGTGTCCACAAATTTTATTTGCTATATTTAATAAATTACCTACATAATTAGGCGAGCCAATGTTAAAAAATTCCTCGATATGAGATGCTCTTCCTGCTTTGTTTGAATCTTCATATAAATAATTCAATTGTCCAGATTCTGCAATTTCAATTTTAGTGTTTATATTTTTTTCTTCAATTTTTGCATCCAAAATTCTAGTGACAGCTGCAATTTCTGTATTTAACCAAGGTGAACCTTCTTGACCTCCTTTCCAGTCCCATTGTGGTTCATTAAAAGGGGATATATAACTAAATTCTATACCATCTTTCTCTTTAATATTTTCAATAACGTTAGCCAAAAAACTGACATAATCAGCGTATTTACTCTCATCAATATTTGCTGAAGAACCTCCAGATGAGAATGCTTTTCCGTTTTTTGTTAAAATTGTTGGTGGACTATTTGAAAATGCCGTAAACTCATTTACACCTCTTGTTTTAGCGGCCGTTAAAAACCAACGTTGTCCTTGTTGTGCGTCCGAATTAAAACCTGTTATAGTTAAAAATGATTCCGCTCTGCGCCATTCATCATCAATTCCACTATTATTTCCTTGGTAAGTGCTACCACCACCAATATTGAAACGCCATGTATTTAAGCCAATTCCTTTTGGTTTTCCAGCGCCATCTACTTCTTGACTAAAAAGATAATCAGCAATTTGATTTCGTTTATTTAGAGGCCAATTTTTACCTACAAATTGTGTACTCCAAGCATCTGAGGCTCCAAAACTATGAATAGTTTGATTTATATTATTTGGTTTCAATGTTATTTCCAAATAATCTTTAGGTGGTGGATTGACTTCTCCAGAATCATCTTCGGTTTTGGAATCATTGCAAGAGGCATTATTAAATAACAACAATAATACTATAATGTAAATATGATACATATTATTTTTTTTCATCATTTTAATATTAAAACAGCCTATATTAAGGTATTTAAATAACGTTTATTTACTCTTTAAAGCAGTTAATTATTTACTACCTGAGTGCTTTGTTTAAATTTATTAATAACCAACGTTTTGTATGATTTTACCTTGTGAAAGATTAATTTCAGATTGTGGAATTGGGAACAATGAATGAATGGACGCATTAAAATATTTTCCTTCATCATTTTTTGCATCATAAAGATCTGTACTTTCATTTAAATTATAATTTAAAAAACTTGCCATTGCAGCAGCTAGTCTTCCACTTCTTTTTAAATCATAGTAACGATGTCCTTCCATTGCCAGCTCTAAACGTCTTTCATTAAAAATTGCATCAATTAATTGTGGACCTGTTGCTATAATATTACCCAAACCAACTCGGCTTCTAACTTTGTTTAATGATGACAAGGCAGTATTTTCATCTCCATTGTAATAGGCAGATTCAGCATGAATTAACAATAAATCAGCATATCTGAATAAAATATGATTTAATGGTGAACGGGTATGCTCTGATTTTTCAGGACGTTCCCCCATAGATAAATAATACTTTCTATTGATTCTTCCGCTCATATTTTGTGTTGGATCAGTGTCATAAGAAGGATGATCTGCATCAACATAATCACCTTGTTTAATAATTGTATAGGCACGTCTTGGATCATTTCCCATAAAATTATCTAAGTTACTGCTTGGAGTACAAAATCCCCATCCACCATCTGCTCTACTTCTTGATAAAACAGGTAAAGCGCTACCAGAATCATACAATTCGTTATAAGAATTTTGGATTTCGAAAATTGAACCATTTCCATTAGGATTTTCAACACTCCAAACTTTACTAAAAGGATCATTTAAATTGTATTGACCTGACGTTATAACGTCGTTTGCCCAACTTTGTGCATCATCATATTTCTTTTGAAAAATGGCTGCTCTGGCTAAATAAGCAGAAGCTGCACCTTTTGTAGCCCTACCAACATTAGAAGCTGAAACTTCAGATTTCATAGGTAAAAACTCTTTAGCTTCTGTTAAATCTTTTTCTATTTGAGCCCAAATTTCCGCCTCGGTTGATCTCTCTAAATTGGCTTCGCTCACGGAAATAGGCTCGGTTAACAATGGCACACCTCCCCAATTTTTAACCAATTCAAAATAATAAACAGCTCTCAAAAATTTAGCTTCCGCAACTAAAATCTCTTTTTGTCCAGCAGTAATTGGAGCATCAGGAATTCTTGCAATGGCAAGATTACATCTGAAAATTCCTTGATAAGTATAGCGCCATTTACTATCTAACCACTCATTTGAAGGTGTGATGTTAAAATTAGCCAAATTGCCAAAATCTCTTTGATCTCCTTCATTTGTATTGCCTTTAAATGCATCATCAGAACAAACATCTCCTACCATCCAAAAGAAATCTGTTTCCCACCAATCTTGAGGACTTAAAGAAGCATAACACCCTATAAGGGCTTTATCACATTCAACATAATTAGAATAATAATTATCTAAATTTTGTTTTCCTGTAATCTCGTTATCAATATAATCTGAACAGGATATAAAGTTCAAACTAATTAAAATAAATAATAGATATTTTATATTTTTCATTGTATTTATTTTTTTTGTTTTTTATACTGTCTACCTGCTCTATAATATAAATGTCTTCATCGTCTTTTTTTAAATAGTATTTTTCTCTTGCAAATTTTTCAATTTCATTGCTATCCTTCATTTT
>NZ_CALAEQ010000118.1 GCF_937891065.1 uncultured Lutibacter sp.
ATATCTATTTTTTTTTGATCGCCTAAATATCCGAAAACTTTATGAGATGGAAATAGAAAAGTAACAATATCACCTTCATTCATCAATTTTAACCCATTTCTTAATCCTTCAATTATCTCTTGCTGATCTACAACATATAATTGCTCTCCTATTTCTTCGGAAGTATAAATAATATTGTTTTTAAAATCGGAAACATTAAAGGTATATGTAAGCTCGTCACCAAATTGAGGAACATAGGTGGCTATATTTTTTTGTTCATATTTATACCAAAATCCATCTGACGAAGCTATATATGTATTTAGGGAATCTAGTTCCATAATACTTTTAATTTCATTCTCTTCTTCTGAAATTAACGATTTATTAAAAGAAACAGATTCTTTCATAAAAGTAGCTGTTTTTCTAACTATTGGTTTCCTTGCAATTGTATTTCCACAAGAAAATAGTAGGAACGAAATAATTAAAAGTAAAAAACTATGCTTCATAAGAGTTAATTAATTCATTTTTATAATTTGGAAGCACACTTAAAAAATTAGAAATTGTTTCTTCCATTGATACCAATGACTTCCCTCCTGCTGCATTATCATGACCACCTCCATCAAAATGTTCACGTGAAAACTTATTTACTGAAAAACTTCCTTTCGATCTCAATGAAATTTTAATTATTTGTTGTTCAGCATCTTCAATAAAAATAACTGCAAAAATAACACCTTCTAAAGATAATGCATAATTTACAACTCCTTCAGTGTCACCTTTTGCATACTTAAACTCATCTAACTCTTGTTGATTTAATGTGATGTAGGCCGTTTTTAAATCTTCAATAACCACTAAATTACTTAAAGCACGTCCTAAAAGCTGTAATTTACCATATGAATTTGTGTCATATACATTGTTGTGTATTTTGGCGTTTTCAGCACCTCTATCAATCAATTCTGCAACAATTTTATGTGTTGTACTTGTTGTTGAAGGAAATCTAAACGAGCCAGTATCCGTCATAATCCCTGTATATAAACAATTTGAAATATCAGCATTGATACTTTTAACATCCTCTAACTTTTCAAGAAAATGATACACCATTTGACACGTTGAACAAATTGAAACATCTGAATATAAATAGGTTGCTATATCATCTGGTTGTTGATGATGGTCAATCATTATGAATGTACCTTTATAATCTTCTAATGTTTTTTGCATATCACTTCCAACTCTATGCAAAGCATTAAAATCTAATAAAAAAATTATTGAAGCCTCCTCTATACAACTTTTCGATTGCCTATTTTGTGTGTCAAATTTAAAAACCTCTTCTGAACCCGGTAGCCATTTTAAAAAACCTGGATAATCATTTGGAGCAACTACTGTTGCTCTATGTCCTTTATTTTTTAAATAATGATATATTGCCAAACTCGCCCCAATTGCATCACCATCTGGATTTCTATGTGGCACAATAACTACATTTTTAGGTGTAGAAAGCAGTGCTGTTATTTCCTTAATTTCATTTACATTCATAAGGAGCAAATATACAAATAATCCTATATTTTATTAGGTTAAGAACTGTATATTTGTTTTGAATAAATTTATCAATTGTAATAATGGCTTATTTTAAAACGCTTTTCATCTTTCTTTTTGTAATCACATCTTGTAAAACTGAACATAAACAAACCAGTAAAATTTCAAATACTATAGAAGCTACTAATGGTTTTGTAATTGCTTTTGGATCTTGCAATAATCAAGTATTACCCAATACTTTTTGGCCTGAAATTAAAAAAAATAATCCTGATGTTTGGATTTGGGGGGGTGACGTCATTTATTCAGACACCCAAAATATGGCTTATTTAGAACAAAATTATCTAAAGCAAAAAAACAATGTTGAGTATTCAAATTTTAGTAAAAATATTGAAATACTTGCCACTTGGGATGATCACGATTATGGTGTAAATGATGGCGGTACTGAATATCCAAAAAAAGCAGAAGCACAACAACTATTTTTAGACTTTATAGATGTTCCAAAAGAAGATGAAAGAAGAAAACAAGAAGGTGTCTATTTTTCTAAAGATTATAATGTAAATGAAACAATTATTAAAATTATTATTTTAGATACTCGGTATTTTAGAACTGCACTAAGTGATGATTTTGAAACTAAAAAACGATACAAACCTAATACTAATAGTGATGGAACTGTATTAGGAGAAACTCAATGGAAATGGTTAGAAAACCAACTTCTAAACTCGAAAGCATCCTACACAATTATTATGAGTAGCATCCAATTTTTATCTGCAGAACATGGTTTTGAAACTTGGGGAAATATGCCTAACGAAATAGAAAAATTTGAAAACCTCCTTATTTCAACAAAAACTAAAAATGCTATTATTCTTTCAGGAGATAGACATATTTCTGAGTTTTCGAAAAAAGAAATTGACAGTTTAAAGTATCCTCTTATAGATTTTACTTCTAGCGGGTTAACACATTCGTATTCAAATTTCAGTGAAGAACCCAATAAATTTAGGGTTGGAAATGTAGTTTCAGAAAAAAGTTACGGTATTTTAAAAATTGACTTAAAAACTGATACTGTAATACTAGAAATAAGAGGTAAAAACAATACTATTTATGAAACAATTACTCAAAATTATTAGCATAAATACAACTTTATATAGAAAATACTATATTTGCCCCGATTTTAAAAATTAAGACAAACAACAATGGCAACAAATAGAACATTTACAATGCTTAAACCTGATTCAGTTGAAAAAGGATATACTGGAGCAATTTTAGAAAAAATAAATGCTGCAGGATTTAGAATTGTAGCGATGAAAAAAACACAAATGACAGTAGCTGATGCTGAAGAGTTTTATGCTGTTCACAATGAGCGTCCATTCTTTGGCGAATTGGTTAGCTTTATGACCAGAGGACCAATTGTAGCTGTAATTCTAGAAAAAGAAAATGCAGTTGAAGACTTTAGAGTTTTAATTGGTGCAACAAACCCTGCTGATGCAGCTGAAGGAACTATTCGTAAATCTTACGCTACTTCTATGGGTGAAAATGCTGTTCACGGTTCAGATAGTGATGAAAATGCAGCTATTGAAGGTGCTTTTCATTTCTCAGGAAGAGAAATGTTTTAAGGTTTCTCTAAATAAAAAAATAAAAAAACCGTTGCAATGCAACGGTTTTTTTATGTTTGGTATTCAAATTTAACCAGTTTTAATTATTTTTTTAATTCAATTGTTAACTTAAAATAATTTTAGAAATTAATTCTTCTCCTAACTCTTCATTCATCATTTTTATAATTTTCTCTTTACCATAACTTAATTCTTCGCGTAATACTGAAGATTTTAAATTTACAATTAAAGTTTTTCCATTTAATTCTACTCTATTAGTATAAGAAACTACACCATTCCCCATTAATTTAGCCCACGCATCTTTTACTGACAGCTGCTGCATTCCTTTTGTTAATTTATTATCTTTAATTACATCTTTCATTAAATCTTGGATTGAATGAAACTTATTTTGACGCTTTGCCATTATAATTGAAATATTTTATAGGGTTGTTTTGCTTTTTTTACCACTTCTTCAGTGCGTTCTCTATGCGTATCTGTTATAAATAATTGTCCAAATTCATTGTTATTAACCAAACTTATTAATTGTTCAACTCTTAAATCGTCTAATTTATCAAAAATATCATCCAATAATAAAATTGGTTTTAGGTTAGATTGTTTTTTAATAAAGTCGAATTGTGCCAATTTCAATGCAATTAAATAGGACTTTTGTTGACCTTGTGATCCGAATTTTTTAATTGGATAACCTTCAATTTCAAAAGTTAAATCATCTTTGTGAATACCAGCACTTGTAAATTGAAGCATTCTATCTCTAGCAACATTTTGTGTTAACAAATCTAAAAAACCCACTTCATCAAGTTGCGTTTTATAAACTAAATCTACAGTTTCTTGGCTGCTAGAAATTACTTCATACCGCTTTTTAAAAATTGGAATAAATTCTTCTAAAAAAGCTTTTCTTTTTTCATAAATAATAGTTCCATACCGCTCTAATTGCTCATCATAAACCTTTAAATTAACAGCATCAAAAGTTCTGTTTAAAGCAAAATATTTCAACAATGAATTGCGTTGAACTAATACCTTATTATACTTTATAATATCCTGTAAATAATGATTATCTGACTGTGAAATTACATTATCTATAAATTTTCTACGTGTATCACTCCCATCAGTAATTAAATCTCTATCTGCTGGCGAAATAATAACCAAAGGTAAATAACCAATATGGTCTGAAAATTTCTCATATGATTTACCATTGCGTTTTACAACTTTTTTATTACCACGCTTCAAGCTACAAACAACAGTATCTGTTTTTTCATTAATTTTATAGGTACCTTCAATCATAAAAAACTCTTCCGAATGTCTAATATTTTGTGTTGCCACAGAATTAAAGTAACTTTTAGCAAAAGAAAGATAATATATTGCATCTAAAACATTGGTTTTTCCAACACCATTATTTCCAACAAAACAATTAATTTTCTCTTGAAAATCAAAGGTTTGTGATTCGAAATTTTTAAAATTTACCAATGTAATTTTTTGTAAATGCATCTATATTTTTTGAAGGTTTAAAATTATTGAAAATAAATGGGAATTTTGATATAATTGCATTTTTACTTTCCAATTAAAAAGGCTATTTTTGCGCCTACAAAATTATTATAATAAATGGCAACATATAAAAAGACAGGCAGTAAAGTAAAAAAAGGTCAAAATAATACAGCTGAACAATCAACAACAGCTGATGTATTTAATACATTAGATGAAACAGCTTCAAGATCTGAAAAATTTGTAATAAAAAACCAAAAGACAATTTTTATTGTTTTAGGATTGGTAGTTGCTTTAATATTAGGTTACTTACCATATCAAAAATACATTAAGGCTCCTAAAGAAAAAGAAGCGGCAAACGAATTAGCATTTCCAAAAGCTTATTTTGAAGAAGCAACTGCAAGTGCTGTTGCAGTAGATTCATTGTATACATTAGCATTAAATGGAGCTGATGGAAAATTAGGTTTTGTTGATGTTTCAAGTCAATATAGCGGAACCAAAGCAGGAAACTTAGCAAACTACTATGCTGGTATTTCTTACTTAAAAATAAAAAATTACAAAGAAGCGATTGAATATTTAGAAAAATTCTCTTCAGATGATGAATTATTAGCTCCTACTGCAAAAGGTGCTATTGGTGATGCATTTGCTGATATTAACCAACCTGAAGATGCTTTAGATTATTATTTAAAAGCAGCTGATTTAAGAGATAATAATTTTTCAACTCCAATATACCTTTTTAAAGCAGGTAATACTGCAATGGAATTAGAAAAGTTCTCAAAAGCACTGGATATTTTCAATAGAATAAAAACTGATTATCCTACTTCTGAAGAAGCAAAAAATATTAATATTTATATTAGTAGAGCAACATATGCGTCTAAAAAATAAGCAGTAAATGGCTACAACAAATTTATCCTATTACGATAAAGCTACAATCCCAAACGCGAAGAAATTTCGGTTTGGGATTGTTGTTTCTGAATGGAATCCTGATATTACTGAAAACTTATTTTTAGGTGCTGAACTAGCTTTTATTGAAAATGGTGCAACTAAAGAAAATATTATTCGTTGGAATGTTCCAGGAAGTTTTGAACTAATTTTTGGTTGCAAACGAATGATAGAAACTCAAAAGCTAGATGCAATTATTGCTATTGGAAATGTAATTCAAGGTGAAACAAAACATTTCGATTTTGTTTGTGACGGAGTTACACAAGGTATCAAAGATTTGAATATTAAATACGATGTTCCTATTATTTTTTGCGTACTAACAGATAATACCAAACAGCAATCTATTGACCGTTCTGGTGGTAAACACGGTAATAAAGGAATCGAATCGGCTATTGCAGCTATTAAAATGGCAGCTTTAAGACAGTTTTAACAGACTTCTTATTCACAAAACTTGACAACAACTTCTGAATTCAGTATTTTTGACTATTATGGGATTTTTAAGAAAACGCACAAATAAAAAATTTGATTATAAACCAAGATATTATAGTGGTGAGGGAAACCCGTTTAAAATAGGTCATAAATTTGACGATTTTAGAACTACTGTTGGTGGGAATAAAGATTTAAAAGAAAAATTTAAATCGGCTTTTAATGAAAGTGAAACTTCAGAAAATAAAGGTTTCAATAAAACAATTTTAATTATTATTGCCATATTAACCTTCATATTTTTGTATATTATTGATTTTGACTTATCAATTTTCAAGAATCCATTTTAAATGCCAGATATAATTCAGTTATTACCCGACCATGTTGCGAACCAAATTGCAGCAGGTGAAGTTGTGCAACGACCAGCTTCCGTAGTAAAAGAATTACTTGAAAATGCTATTGATGCAGAATCCACAAATATCAAATTAATTATAAAAGAAGCTGGTAAAATTCTTATTCAAGTTATTGATAACGGAAAAGGAATGAGCATTACTGATGCCCGACTTAGTTTTGAACGCCACGCAACTTCAAAAATAAAAAAAGCAGAAGATTTATTTAATTTACACACCAAAGGTTTTAGAGGTGAAGCATTGGCATCAATTGCTGCCATAGCACATGTTGATTTAAAAACGAAACAAGAAAACCAAGAATTAGGAACTCACATTAAAATTGAAGGTAGTAACCTTATTTTTCAGGAAAATGTATCAACTCAGAAAGGAACTTCCGTAGCTGTAAAAAATTTATTTTACAACATTCCAGCACGAAGAAATTTTTTAAAATCAAACAGTATAGAAACGCGTCATATTATCAATGAATTTCAACGAGTTGCACTAGCACATCCTTCTATTTCATTTTCACTTTATCATAATGAAAGTGAAGTATATAATTTAACTTCGGGTAATTTACGCCAACGTATTGTTTCAATTTTTGGAAAAAAAACAAATGAAAAGCTAGTACCTATCCATGAAGTAACCGATGTTCTTGAAATTAACGGATTTGTGACAAAACCTGAATTTGCTAAGAAAAAAAGAGATGAACAATTCTTTTTTGTGAATGACCGTTTTATTAAAAATGCTTATTTAAATCATGCCGTTTCAAGTGCTTTTGAAAGTTTACTCTCTAGCGGATATTTTCCTACCTATTTTTTATATTTAACAGTTCCAACTAAAAGTATAGATATAAACATTCATCCAACAAAAACAGAAATTAAGTTTGATGATGAAAAAACCTTGTATGCTATTTTACGTTCTACGGTAAAGCATAGTTTAGGTCAGTACAATGTTGCTCCTATTCTTGATTTTAATAGAAGTGCATCATTTGATACACCTTATAATTATAAAGATAAAAAATCAGAAACTCCAAAAGTTACTGTAAATCACGATTTTAATCCCTTTAAAAACGAGGAACAAAAATCTATTCAGTTTCCATACAAACGTGAAAAATCACAACAATGGGAAAGTTTATATACTGGGATGGATGTACATCATATTGAAGTAGAGTCTGAAACAATTCCTAATTCATTGTTTTCAGATGAAAAACCAAATAGCAAAACATATCAGGTTCATAAAAAATATATAGTAAGTAGCATTAAATCTGGAATTGTTTATATCAATCAACATTTAGCGCATCAACGTATTTTATATGAAGAATTTTTAGAAAATATAACCGTTAAAGAAGCATTGAGCCAACAATTATTGTTTCCTTTAGAAATTTCATTCAATAAAACTGATATTAAACTAATAAAAGAAATTAAAGTCGATTTACAAAGTATTGGCTTTTTATTTGATAAAATTTTAGAGGATTCAATTGTAGTAAATGGTATTCCTGTGACTATTGTAGAAAGTCAAATTACAATTATTATTGAGCAGCTATTAGAAGATATTAAGAACGACATACCAAATGCTAGCTTTAGCCAATTAGATATTATGGCAAAAAGTTTAGCGAAAAGTTTGGCCATTAAAACAGGTACAAAATTAGATTTAAGAGAACAAGAAGAAATTGTGAATAAATTGTTTATTTGTAAACAACCCGATTTATCACCTTTTGGAAAAACTACTTTTGTAACTATAAATATTGATGAAATTGATAAAAAATTTAACAATTAACCGTTGTTAATTATAATAAATTATGGGAAGAATTACCGACGCTGTTAAGCATTTAATAATTATTAACGTACTGTTTTTTATAGTACCTCAACTAGCACCTAATCTAGGGTTGCAAAGTATGTTTGCTTTGCATTTTCCTGAAAATCCTCAATTTGGATTTTGGCAATTTGCAACCCATATGTTCATGCATGGTGGTTTTAGCCACATTTTATTTAACATGTATGGTTTATGGGCTTTTGGAACACCACTTGAACAAATGTGGGGACGAAATAAATTTATATTCTTTTACCTTTCTGCTGGTTTAGGAGCTGGTGTAATTTACACATTAGTTAATTATTATCAGTTTAATGGTACATATGATCAATTAATAAGTTTAGGGTTATCTGGTGGTGATATTCAAAACATCTTAAATACTGGAAGCTATAATTCTCAAATATTAACTTCAATTTCCCAAGCTGACTTGCAAGATTTTTTTGCAACTTACCATACTCCTGCAGTTGGTGCATCAGGTGCTATTTATGGGATTTTAGTAGCATTTGGCTTATCATTTCCTAATTCTAAATTGGCTTTAATATTTTTCCCTGTTCCAATTGCAGCAAAATATTTTATTCCTGCTATAATTTTAGGGGATTTATTTTTTGGAATGACTAAATATTCTATTGGAAATGTAGCTCACTTTGCACACGTTGGTGGTGCTTTAATAGGATTTATAATCGCTTGGTATTGGAAACAAAACCAATTTAAACGCTGGAACTAAATTGAATATCATAAACGACATAAAGCACGCTTTTAACAAAGCTAATATCACTGAAAAAATAATTTACATTAATGTATTTTTATTTTTAATAACGGTATTACTCAATAAATATGTTGTTGAATGGTTTGCATTACCATCAAATTTAGAGAGTTTTTTATACAAACCTTGGACATTAATTTCATACGCTTTTATACATCAAAATATATTTCATGTCGTTTCTAACTTGTTAGTTTTATATTATATAGGGAATTTATTTTTAAACTTTCAAACCCAAAAACAATTTATAAATTGTTACTTTTTAGGAGGAGTTTTTGGAGGAATTGTATTCTTAGGATACTATTATTTCATTGATAAATCGGTGGCATTGCCGTTAGCAGGTGCATCTGCAGCTGTAACTTCTATTTTTATAGCTATTGCAACTAAAATTCCACGCTACGCTATTCAGCTTCGTTTTATTGGAAGTGTAGAATTATGGGTTTTGGCTGCTATTTGGGTGGTTTTAAGTATTTTGCAATTGGCCAATCCTGATAAAGGAAGTGCAATCGCACATTTAAGTGGTGCTATTTTCGGGTTTATATATGCAAACCAACTGAATAAAGGAAATGATATTGGTAAATGGTTTGAAGCTGTTATTAATTATTTTACAAACCTATTTAAACCTAAAAAGAAATCGCCTTTCAAAGCTGTTTACAAAACTAAAAGTAGAACTTCAACACAAGATGTTTCTAAAACCAGACAACGAAAGATTGACGACATTTTAGATAAAATAAGCAAATCTGGTTACGAAAGTTTAACTCAAGAAGAAAAAGATTTTTTATTTAGAGCTGGAAAAAATTAGCATTCTATGAAAAAATTATCATGGTTCGATAAATTAATAGTTGTTGTAAATTCACTTTTTGCAATGGTCTTATTATTTTCATTTTTAAGCTATTATATTTCACCAAATACTTTTTCTTTTATTTCATTTTTAAGTCTTTCACTACCTATTCTAATTCTAATAAACCTACTATTTGTAATTTACTGGTTCTTTAAATTAAAACGCCAATTTTTAATCTCATCCATCATTTTACTGATTGGATTTCAGTACGTTACAAAATTATATTCTTTTAAAGAAAAAAAGATTTTGTTAAGTACAGATCTAAAAATAATGAGTTATAATGTACGAATGTTTAATATTTATAATTGGATTGATGAAGAAAATATAGATCAAAAAATTTATGAATTTATCAATGAAAAAGAACCTGATATTTTATGCTTACAAGAATTCAATCCTACCATAAAAATTGGATTTAAATTTCCTTATCAATACATAAAAGCCAGTAAGAAAAGTAAACTATTTGGACATGCAATTTTTTCGAAATATAAAATTATAAATTCTGGCTCATTAGACTTTCTAAATAGTAGCAATAATGCCATTTTTGTGGATATTATTAAAAATAAAGATACTATGAGAGTTTATAATGTTCATTTAGAATCTTTAAGTATCAATCCGAAAGAAGATTATTTTAATCAGGAAAATTCTGAAAAATTGAGAATTAGAGTTGATAAAGCATTTAAAAAACAGGCAGATCAAGCCGAATTAATTATTCAACATCAAGAAAAAATAACTCATAAATCAATTATTTGCGGTGATTTTAACAATAATGCATTTTCATGGGTTTATCATACATTAAAAAATGGTAAAAATGACGCTTTTGAAGTTGCAGGTGAAGGGTTTGGGAAATCATACAATCATAAATTCCCGCTTCGTATAGATTTTATTTTAGCAGATGACAAGTTTGAAATCAATAATTTTAAAACATTTGAGGTTAATTATTCCGATCATTATCCTATTATGGCTCGTTTGAATTTTTAAGTGTACAACTGATTTAGATCAGTAAATACATCCTATATTTAATTAACTTTGTTACTCAATACAAAAAAAACAAACTAATGAAACAACTATTTTCTTTTCTATTTTTATGCACCTTCTTTTTAGGTTTTTCTCAACAACAAAATTTATCGGTAGATGATGCGGTTTTAGGCTATTATAAAGGACTGTATCCTTCATCATTACAAAACTTAAAATGGGTTGACAATTCAGATACTTATGTCTTTCTAAAAGAAAACGAGTTGCTATTTACAGATGCGAAAACAACCAAAATTGTTAAAAAAATCTCATTTGAAGAACTTCAAAAAACATATCCTACATTAAAACGATTTCCACGTTTACAGGAAATTTCAACTACAGATTTTACGTTCAATAATGGAAATTCTATAGAAGTTTATAATTATATAGATAATTCTAAAAGTGCAACTATTTTATTTGATGAAGTAGCTCAAAACAATGAGTACAATTCAAATGCAACTGCAATTGCATACACATTAGAAAATAATTTATTTATTGGAACAACTGCAAACCCAAAAGTTATAGTTACTTCAATTGAAGATAAAAACATTGTTTCAGGACAAGCAATTCATAGAAGTGAATTTGGAATTGTAAAAGGTACTTTCTGGAGCCCAAAAGGAAATTATTTAGCTTTTTATCAAAAAGATGAAAGCAATGTAACAGATTATCCATTAGTTGACATTACTACTTATCCTGCTTCATTGAATAACATTAAATATCCAATGGCCGGACAAGGAAGTGAAAAAGCTAAAATTGGTATTTTTAATTTAAAGACAGAAGAAACCACTTACTTGGATATTGATACTTCTGACGAGCATTATTTAACAAATTTATCTTGGACACCAGATGAAAAATATTTACTGGTTGCAGAAATTAATAGAGGTCAAAATCACGTTTGGTATAATAGATATAGCATTGAAACAGGAAAAAAAATAAACACCCTTTTTGAAGAAACCAGCGATAAATGGACAGAACCTGAATTTGATGCTGTCTTTTTACCAAAATCAACTACTGATTTTCTTTGGTTTAGCGAACGTGATGGTTTTATGAATTTATATGAATATACAACTGAAGGAAAATTAATAAAACAACTTACTAATTTTAATTGGGTAGTTACTGGTATTTTAGGTTTTGATTCGAAAGGGAAAAACGTTTATATTACAGGAACTGGTACAGATGCAAGAGAATCACACACTTTTAAAGTAAACTTAAAATCTGGAAAACACACTCAATTAACAAAAACAAATGGAACTCATTCCACACAATTAAGTACTGATGGGAATTATTTAATTGATGCTTATAATAGCTTAACCATTCCAAATACTATTGAAATTGTAGATTCTAAAAAATTAAAAACAACTTCAATTTTTAAAGCTGAAAACCCACTAAAAGATTACAAACTAGGAGCAACTGAATTCATAACTCTTAAAGGAGTTGATGGAACTGATTTATATGCTAAAATTACAAAACCAGCAGATTTTGATGCTTCAAAAAAATACCCTGTTTTAG
The DNA here is from genome assembly GCF_937891065.1 of uncultured Lutibacter sp. Lineage (GTDB taxonomy): Bacteria > Bacteroidota > Bacteroidia > Flavobacteriales > Flavobacteriaceae > Lutibacter. The sequence goes on from NZ_CALAEQ010000118.1 coordinate 12,271, forward strand.
TGTATGTTTATGGAGGGCCACATGCTCAATTAGTCACGAATTCATGGTTAGGGGGTTCAAGTTTATGGATGCCAGCTTTTGCAACTGCAGAAAATTATATTGTATTTACGTTAGACAATAGAGGGTCGGCCAATAGAGGTTTTGCTTTTGAAAGTGTTATTCATAGAAATTTAGGAAATGCTGAAATTGAAGATCAACTAACAGGTATTGATTATTTAAAATCATTAGATTTTGTTGACAGTTCTAGAATTGCAGTTAATGGTTGGAGTTATGGTGGTTTTATGACTACAAGTTTAATATTACGTAATCCCGGTGTATTTACAACTGGTGTAGCTGGAGGCCCTGTAACTGATTGGAAATATTATGAAGTGATGTATGGAGAGCGTTATATGGATACACCTCAAGAAAATATTGAAGGTTATGAGAAAGCAAAAGTGCATAATTACATTAAAGATTTAGAAGGCAAACTATTAATTATACACGGAAGTATAGATCCAACAGTAGTACCTCAGCACAGTATGACTTTATTACAAGAGGCTGTAAAACAAAAAGTACAAATCGACTTTTTTACGTATCCAATGCACGAACACAATGTACGTGGGGTTGATAGAGCACATTTAGTAAAGAAAATGTTAGAATATATAGTAGAAAATAATAAATAATTCTACAATACAAAAACTTAAAAGCCCTAACGTAACCTAAAATTTGTTAGGGCTTTTTTTTAAATAAATTAAATAGCTATGATTTTAATTAGTGCAGATAAAAATTCAATTGTTAAAATTGAACAAGGTGAATTAATTAGTTTTAAAAAAAATGGAGAAGAATTAATACATCAAAAAGGAAATCCTGGTTGGAAAAATTCAGACACAGAAATGTTTCCAATTATTGGCCCAACTGAAACCAACAATTTTATAGTTTCAACACCAAAAGGAAATTACAGTCAAGATCAGCACGGGCTTTTAAGAGAATTAAAATATTCTCCTAAAAATCATTCAGAAAACTCTTGTTCTTACATCAAAAAATATGTTGCATATTCTGCCATTGAAAACTCTAAATATCCTAAAAAATCTTCAGCTAGATTATTGTCTTGGCCTTATAATTTTTCGTTCATAAAAACATATATATTAACAAATGAGTCTTTAAAAATTTCGTTTGAAATTGAAGCAGAAAAAGGAATGCCATTTATGCTGGGTTATCATCCTGCTTTTATGCTAAATAGCAATTTAGACGAAATTGTAAAATCTAAAAAACAAGAAGTAACTATAACCAAAATAATAAAAGGTGGTTCTAAAGCTTTTCCTATTTTAAATACTGATGAAGTTTCTTTAGTTAAAAAAAATGGCTATAATATTAAACTTAAAACTGAAGGATTTAATAACTTTATGTTATGGACAGAAGTTTCTAATATGCTTTGTATAGAACCTATAACTGCATATCCATACACTGGTAAAGAAATACTTACAAAAGAGTTATTTAATATTTCTGATGAGAAAAATACTTTCACGGTAACTATAACACCATTTAAGTAATAGTCAATTACTCAAATTTTATTGATTTTGCAGGACTAATTTTTGAAACTACGATTGATGGTATAATTAGCATTAGTAAACACAAAAGAAGCGTTCCTATATTTAAAAGAATAATATACCCAAAATCTAAATAAATAGGTACCGTATTCACATAATATGTTTCAGGGTTTAATGTAACCAACCCTAAATATTTTTGAAGCAATAATATTGTTAAACCAATTAAATTTCCCCAAAACAAGCCTCTTAAAATTAAATAACTGGCATTGTATAAAAATACTTTTCGAATACTCGTATTATTACTCCCAAGTGCTTTTAATATTCCAACCATTTGAGTTCTCTCTAAAATTAGAACTAATAATGCAGTAATCATATTAATACCTGCAACTAAGATCATAATGGCTATTATAATGTAAATATTTGTATCAAATAAGCCAATCCATTCAAATATATCTGGGTGTTTTTCAATAATACTTTGGCTATTTAATGTAGATGCTGTTTGCTCATATACTTCTTTACTTTTCTTATTAATAGCATCAAAATCATTTATAAAAACTTCAAAACCTCCAACTTCATCTTCTTCCCATTTATTCATTTTTTGGATGTGCTTAATATCCGCTATTACATAATTCTCATCGAAATCTTGAAACCCTGAATTATAAATTCCAATAGCTTTTAACACTCTAAGCCAAGGTGCTTTAAATGGATCGTCTTTTACAAAAAGAATATTAAACTCTTCCCCTAACTTAATATTTAACCTATTAGAAATTTCGCTTGAAATTAAAACCTCAAAGGATACTTCGTTTCTATAATTTGGCAACTTTCCTTCAACCAAATATTCTTTAAAAAAAGTCCAATCATAATCACTTGAAACCCCTTTAAAAATAACACCTTCAAAATCTGTTTCTGTTCTAATAATTCCTGCTTTTGTTGCAAAAACTTGAACATTCTTAATATCACTAACATTAATGAATTCAGGGTAAAAATCTTGATTTTTTGAAACAGGTATTAAAGTAATTTCAGAGTTATTGTTGTCAAAATTTGTAATTTGGATATGCCCATTAAAACCTGATAGTTTTTCACGTATTTTTTGTTGTAATCCAATACCTGTAGAAATGGCAATCATCATAATAACCATACCAATGGCAATGGCAATAATTGCTATTTTTATTATTGGTGAAGATATACTACTTTTATACTGTTTTGCAGCAATAATGCGTTTTGCAATAAATAACTCGTAATTCAATTTTAGCTATGATTTCTTATTCGTTCAAAAATACATATTTCTTATTGTTTTTTTTATTCTTTTTTAGTTTGATTTCTTGTAGCCAATCTAAATCTTCAAAATTTCAAGTTCAGGAGGATGCTGTTTTAGAAATTTTACCTGGAGCTCAACAAACAAATTTGTATTTAAAACTCTTAGCTTCTAAAAATGTTGCTGTGGTTGCAAACCAAACTTCTGTAATCTTTAAAGACCAAAAAAATTATACTCACATAGTTGATAGCTTACTTTTGCATAAAATTAATGTTTCAAAAGTATTTTCACCTGAACATGGTTTTAGAGGAGATGCTGATGCTGGTGAAAAAGTTATTGATGGAATAGATGCAAAAACTGGAGTCCCAATTGTTTCGCTTTATGGAAGCAATAAAAAACCTTCCAAAGAACAATTAAAAAATATTGATGTAGTTGTTTTTGACATTCAAGATGTTGGCGTGCGTTTTTACACTTATATATCTACACTTCATTATGTAATGGAAGCTTGTGCTGAACAGGGAATCCCTATAATATTATTAGATAGACCAAATCCAAATGGACAGTATATTGATGGTCCTATGTTGGAAATAGAACATACCAGTTTTGTTGGAATGCATCCTATACCTGTTGTATATGGAATGACCATTGGTGAATATGCACAAATGATAAATGGTGAAAATTGGTTAAAAAACAATATTAAATGTGATTTAACTGTAATCCCTTTAAAAAACTACAATCATAGCAATACATATAGTTTACCCATAAAACCATCCCCAAATTTACCAAATGATAAGGCTATTAACTTATACCCTAGTTTGTGCTTTTTTGAAGGAACTAACGTGAGCGTTGGACGTGGAACTGAAAAACAATTTCAAATTTTTGGTTCACCATTTATGAAATCAACTGCACTTAATTTTTGTTTTACACCACAACCAAATAGTGGAGCAAAACATCCAATGCATGAAAATATTGAATGTTGTGGTTTTGATTTAAGTAACATTGAAAATCTTAACAAAATTGAATTATCTTATTTAATTGAAGCTTACTCTTTAACTGAAGACAAAAGTAAATTTTTTAATAGTTTTTTCACTAAACTAGCTGGTACAACTAAATTGCAAGAACAACTAGAAGATAACTATTCGACTGAAGAAATATACAACTCTTGGAAACCAAATCTTGAATCGTTTAAAAAAATGAGAGTAAAGTACCTTTTGTATAAATAACAATATTTTTTCATATCATATTACAATAAGTTTTTTATGACGTAGATGAAAATCTTGAGTCCTACTTCAGTAGGACTTTTTTTAAAATAAAAAATAATTTTACTCTTATTTACAAACAACCTTTACTTATTAAAAATAATTTACTGCAAAAACAATATTTCTTATTTAAAGAATATTAAGGTTATAAATTATTAAAAACAGCTCTCTAATTAACTCAATTACATCCGTTCAATTTCTACATTTAACTTAAAGAATAGTACTATTTACAATTTTTCAGTGTCAATTAGTGAAAATAAATGTCGAAATAAATTTCACACAAACCCTTACGCTTCAAATGTAAGATGACATTTTAATACAACAAATGGTATGTTTTTACAAACAAATGGTAAATATTTTTCATTTTTATTTTTTTTATAAACATTTAATTGTATATTTACATTGTAATTAAAAGAGATATAACCCAAAATATAAACCCCATAACCCCAAAGCAAATAAATCAACCCTAAAAATTTAATCCCCAAATCCCAAAGCAAACAAATTAACCCCTATAACCCCTAAAAATGAAAAATCTAACCCTAACTCTCGTATCACTAGCTCTATTAAGTTCAGTTTTATTTTCTTGCTCTAAAGAAGATG
>NZ_CALAEQ010000119.1 GCF_937891065.1 uncultured Lutibacter sp.
GCGGCCTCCACGTCCCAAACGTGGCGCGATAACCGGGCTACGCTACACCCCGAATAATTTCGGTCTGCAAATATAATACTATTAAGAGAGTATACAAGCAATTATTCAAAAATTAGTTGATAAGGTCTTTCAATTGCTTCTTGTAATTCATAAATACCAATATTTCTACTTTTTCTTATGGTTTCTTTTCCTTCAAAAAACACTAAAATTGTTGGTTCAACAAAAGCGCTATACTTTGCAGCTATTTCAGATGAAAAATTTAAATCAATGGTATAAAAATTTATTTTTTTAAAATAGGTATTTAAAAGGTTTTTAACTTTAGGTTCAAGAGCTTCACCAACATTACAAGAAATAGTATTAAAATACAATAGTACTGCTATTTCAGATTTTAAAATTTCTTCAAGTTCTTCAAGTGAATTTATAGATTTTGATTGGTTCATTTTATAAAAATTATAGCTATTAAATCTAAACAAAAATATGCTATTTCTTCTAAAATGATAAGATATTTAAGATACTTATAATAGCATTATGAAAAACTATAAACAAACACCTAAATTTATAATAAAATGCCATAAATTTGTTTATCAAAATAAAAAGAAAAATTATGTCTGATACTATAGAAAGAATAAAATGTTTAATAATTGGTTCGGGACCTGCAGGTTATACAGCTGCAATTTATGCTGCAAGAGCAGATTTGAAACCAATTATGTATACTGGAATGCAAATGGGAGGCCAATTAACAACGACTACTGAAGTAGATAATTTTCCTGGTTACCCAAATGGAACTGATGGAACTGCTATGATGGAAGATTTAAAAAATCAGGCAGAACGTTTTGGTACTGAAGTTAGATTTGGCTTGGTTACAAAAGTAGACTTCAGTAAAGAAGTAGGAGGAATTCATAAAATTACTGTTGATGAATCAATACAAATTGAAGCTGAATCGGTAATTATTTCAACAGGAGCAACTGCAAAATATTTAGGTTTAGAAAGTGAACAACGTTTAATTGGTGGTGGAGTTTCTGCTTGTGCAACTTGTGACGGTTTCTTTTATAGAAAACAAGATGTTGTTGTAGTTGGCGCTGGAGATACAGCAGCTGAAGAAGCAACGTACTTATCTAATATTTGTAATAAAGTTACATTATTAGTGAGAAAAGATTATATGAGAGCTTCAAAAGCAATGCAACACAGAGTTGATAAAACTGCAAATATTGAAGTGAAATATAATACTGAAATTGATGAGGTTTTAGGTGATAATGTTGTGGTTGGTGTTAGTGCAGTAAATAATTTAACTGGTAAAAAAGAAGTAATTGATGTTACGGGTGTTTTTATTGCGATTGGGCATACACCAAATACCGATATTTTTAAAGATATTTTAGAAATGGATGAAACAGGTTATTTAATTACCAAAGGTAAATCTACCAAAACTAATTTACCAGGTGTTTTTGCGGCTGGTGATGTTCAAGATAAAGAATATAGACAAGCTGTAACAGCGGCAGGAACTGGTTGTATGGCTGCATTAGATGCTGAACGTTATTTAGGTTCTTTAGATTAAAAAATAGAATATTCAATAAAAAAAATGCCTAGGTTTTAACCTAGGCATTTTTTTTATTGAATCAACCGTGCAAGCGTTTTCGTAATTTAAATACTAAAAATACTTATATTAAAAAATACAAACTAATTTTGTACTCTCAAACATTAAAAAATGAATTTGTTATCTAATAGTTACGTTATATTATTTTTAATTATTTTAATTGGGTTTATCATAGGTCGAATTAAAATTAAGGGAATATCATTAGATGTGTCCGCTGTTATATTTGTAGCTTTAGTTTTTGGGCATTACGGATATGAAATTCCAAAAGATTTTCAATATTTGGGATTGGTATTATTTATTTTTACTATTGGAATACAAGCAGGGCCTATCTTTTTTGAATCATTTAAAAAACAAGGAAGAGATTTAGCGATACTAGCTTCAATACTAATTATTACTGCTGGAATTATTGCGTATTGTGTTTATTATTTTGGAGGTATTGATAAGAATTTAACTATTGGATTGTTAAATGGGTCCCTAACAAGCACACCCGGTTTGGCAGCAGCGATAGATATTACAGGTTCTTCACTGGCTTCAATTGGCTACGGTATTGGTTATCCTTTTGGGGTAATTGGGGTTATACTTTTTGTTAGTTTAATGCCAAAAATTATTGGAGTTAAAGTAAAGGAAGAAGAAGAAATTTATAAAAACGAACTCTCAATAGATCATCCTGAAATTTTAAGAAAATATTATATTGTAGAAAATGAAAATGTAATAGGGAAAAGTTTAGGAGAATTAAATATTCGTTTTATGACCAAAGCGGTTATTTCAAGAGTTATGCATGACAATCATGTGATTGCACCTTCACCAGAATTGGTTCTTCAAAAAGGAGATATTATTAAAGCAGTAGGTACTTTAGATGCTTTAGAAAGAGTAACAATTTTAGTTGGGCCAGAAACAGATACTGAAATTCCTTCAGATAAGAATTACGAAGTAAGAGCTATTTTAGTAACTAATAAAGAGGTTGTAAAAAAAACATTGGGTCAATTAAATATGTTTAATACCTATGGAGCAACCGTAACCAGAATTAGACGTTCAGGTATTAATATTTCACCAAGTCCATCATCAACACTAAAATTTGGAGATAAAATTATTGTTGTTTGTAACGAGGCAAATATGAAACGTGTAAGTCATATTTTTGGAGATGATGACCGGAAGCTATCAGATACAGACTTCTTTCCTATTGCGGCCGGTATTTTATTAGGTATTTTAGTTGGGAAACTAAGTGTTAATTTTGGAAGTTTCTCGTTTAGTCTTGGTTTAACAGGAGGTATTTTATTAGTAGCCTTAATATTAGGTCGTACCGGTAAAACAGGACCTATAATGTGGACTATGACTGGTGCGGCCAATCAATTGTTAAGACAATTTGGATTGCTATTTTTTTTAGCTGCTGTTGGTACAAATGCAGGCTCAAGCTTGGTTGAAACTTTCACGGAATATGGGGTTGAATTATTTGCTTATGGTATAATTATTACCCTTGTGCCAATGATTATTACAACAATTATTGCTCGTTATTTCATGAAATTAAATATGCTTGTTTTACTAGGTACTTTAACAGGAAGTATGACGAGCACTCCTGGTTTGGCAGCTTTAGATAATATGACAGATACTGATGCTCCAGCTGTGGCTTATGCAACAGTTTACCCAATTGCAATGGTTTTATTGATAATAGTAGTACAAATATTGAGTTTAATTTAAAACAATGTTGTTTTTTATAATTATTTCAACGAATAGTTTGCATATTTAAAAATCTATGCTAAATTTGTCAAATAATGAAGAATATTACATTAAATATGAATTGGTGGTGGAACTCTCTTAAACAATAAGCGAGCTAGATCTACTATATTTATATATTCATATATAACAAAAGGGCTTATCGCGAGATAAGTCCTTTTTTATTTCAAAAAAAATGAAAAAAATAAAATTTAAAACAATTTCTAAAACTCAATTGGCCGATACAATTACACCTGTTGGAATGTATTCAAAAATTAGAGATAAATATGCCAATAGTTTATTGTTAGAAAGTTCAGACTATCACAGTAAAGAAGAAAGTTTTACCTTTATTTGTGTTGAGCCTATTGTGACATTAAAAGCAGATAAAAATACTTTTTCGTATCACTATAAAAATAAGGAACTCGATACAAAAAGTATTGAAAATAATTTTTACAATATTTTTGAAACATATTCTAAAACTATTGAAATAGATTGTGAAGAAAGCCTAAAATCATATAATGGTTTTTATGGATATATTTCTTATAATTCCATTCAATATTTTGAAACTATCAAGTTAAAAGCTAAAAAAGCACCTTCTGAAATTCCTGATTTCCAGTTTAGTTTTTTTAAATTTATAATTGCAATCAATCATTTTAATGATGAATTAACGCTTATTGAAAACATTGAAGAAGGTGAGGAGTCAAGAATAGAAGAAATTCAAACCTTAATAAATGCACGCACATACGGTTTGTATAAATATGGATCCTTAGGTGAAGAATCTTCAAATTGTACCGATGAAGAATTTAAAAATAACGTTACAAAAGCAAAAGAACATTGTAAAAGAGGCGATGTTTTTCAATTAGTTTTATCGCGTCAGTTTCAACAAAAATTTTCAGGCGATGAGTTCAATGTTTACAGAGCATTACGTTCTATAAATCCATCTCCATATTTGTTTTATTTCGATTATGGGAACTTCAAATTAATGGGATCTTCACCAGAAGCGCAAATTAAAATTGATGAAGAAAAAGCCATAATCAACCCAATTGCTGGAACGTTTAGAAGAACAGGTGATATGGCTAAAGATATTTTGTTAGGTGAAAAACTTTCAAACGATAAAAAAGAAACTGCTGAACATGTAATGTTGGTAGATTTAGCGCGTAACGATTTAAGCAAACACGCAAGTAATGTGCAAGTTGAGGTTTTTAAGGAAGTTCAATATTTTAGTCACGTTATACATTTAGTATCAACAGTTCAAGGGAAGCCAAAAGGGAAAGCTATTGAAATTGTTGGAGATACATTTCCAGCAGGAACATTAAGTGGTGCGCCAAAATTTAAGGCTATGGAATTAATTGATACTTATGAAAATCAAACTCGTGGTTTTTATGGTGGTGCAGTTGGTTTTATTGGGTTAGATAATAGTGTGAATTTGGCAATAGCCATTCGATCTTTTGTAAGTAAAAAGAATACTTTATACTATCAAGCAGGAGCAGGAATTGTAATGAAATCAACAGAAGAAGGTGAGTTGCAAGAAGTAAATAACAAGTTAGCTGCTTTGAAAAAAGCATTAATCTTAGCAGAAAAAATTTAGAAGATGAAGATTTTAATATTAGATAATTACGATTCATTTACTTACAACCTTGTTCATATGGTTGAAGATATTACAGGTGAATATCCAGCAGTTTTTAGGAATGATGAAATTTCAATTGAAGCTATTAATGAATATGATTTAATTATTTTATCACCAGGTCCAGGTATTCCAGATGAAGCAGGTATATTGAAAGAAGTGATAAAAACCTACGCAACTACAAAACCAATTTTTGGGGTTTGTTTAGGTTTACAAGCAATTACTGAAGTATTTGGAGGTTCGTTAGAAAATTTAGATTCAGTTTTTCATGGAGTTGCAACTAACATCAAAGTAACAGATTTAGATGCTATAATTTATAAAGGTATGTCTGCTGAATTTGAAGTAGGACGCTATCACTCTTGGATTGCATCATTGAAAGATTTTCCTTCAGAATTAGAAATAACAGCTGTTGATGAGTTTGGAGACATTATGTCATTACAACATAAAACATATAATATTAGTGCAGTGCAATATCATCCGGAGTCTATTTTAACACCTTTAGGAGAACAAATTGTAAGAAATTTTATAGAAGCAAATCAAAAATGAAAACAATACTAAACAAACTATTTGAGCAACAACGATTAACAAAGCAAGAAGCTAAAGAAGTACTCATTCAAATAGCAAATGAAACTTACAATGCATCTCAAATGGCTTCATTTTTAACCGTTTTTATGATGCGTCCAATTTCAGTAAATGAATTGGCCGGTTTTAGAGAGGCTTTGTTAGAATTGGCTGTAAAAGTAGATTTATCTGAATTCAACACTATTGATTTATGTGGTACAGGAGGAGATGGTAAAAATACATTTAACATTTCAACCTTAACTTCATTTGTAGTTGCAGGGACAGGTAATAAAGTTGCAAAACATGGAAATTACAGTGCTTCATCTGTAAGTGGCTCTTCAAATATGTTAGAATATTTAGGCTATAAATTTACAAATGATGAAGCAACTCTGAAAAGTCAAATAGAGAAAGCAAATATTTGTTTTTTACACGCTCCTATGTTTCACCCAGCAATGAAAGCTGTTGGGCCTGTTCGTAAGGAATTAGGTTTAAAAACGTTTTTTAATATGTTAGGTCCGTTAGTAAATCCTAGCAATCCACAAAATCAATTTGTGGGTGTTTTTAATTTAGAAGTTGCCAGAATTTATAATTATTTGTTGCAAGAAGCTTCAAAAAATTATGGAATTGTTTATAGTTTAGATGGTTATGATGAAATTTCTTTAACAAGTGGATTTAAATTATTCACAAAAGATAATGAACAATTAATCACGCCTGAAGAATTAGGTTTTATAAGTTTAAAACAATCTGAAATTTTTGGAGGTGATTCAGTAGCTGCATCAGCCAAAATATTTGTTTCAATTTTGGATGGAGAAGGAACAGAAGCTCAGAATAATTCCGTGTTGGCAAATGCTGCATTTGCATTAAAAATATTAGACAAAACTAAATCATTTGAAACTGCTTTTGAAGAAGCAAAAGAATCTTTGCTTAGTTTAAAAGCAAAGAAATGCTTAACAAAGTTAATAAATTATTAATCGTTTAATTTTTGAATAAAAATTATGAACATTTTAGATAAAATAATAGCACATAAAAAGCAAGAGGTTGCTCAATTAATGAAAGAAGTTTCTCTAGAAAAACTAGTGAAAAGCCCTAATTTTAATCGTACGCCAATTTCATTAAAACAAGCTTTAACGTCGAAAAACTCTACAGGGATTATTGCAGAGTATAAAAGGCAATCTCCTTCAAAAGGAATTATTAACGATAAAGTTTCTATAATTGAAGTTACTCAAGGATATTTAGAAGCCAATGTTGCAGCACAATCTATTTTAACTGATACTCAGTTTTTCGGAGGTAGTATTTTAGATATCATGCAAGCAAGAACGGTGAATGAAATCACTCCAATTTTAAGAAAAGATTTTATTGTTGACGGATTTCAAATTGTAGAAGCAAAAGCAATTGGAGCTGATGCAATTTTGTTAATTGCAGCTTGTTTAACAAAGCAAGAATTAAAAAATTACGGAAAATTGGCTGAAGATTTAGGGTTAGATGTTTTGTATGAAGTACATAACCAAGAGGATTTAGATAAAATTGAACTTGACAATAAAATTATAGGGGTTAACAATAGAAATTTAAAAACTTTTGAAGTTGATTTAGAGCATTCTATTGAACTAGCAAGTCAAATTCCTGATAGTTGTATTAAAGTTTCAGAAAGTGGTTTGAGTGATCCAAGAGTAATAATGGGATTAAAAGAATATGGTTTTCAAGGATTTTTAATTGGTGAAAATTTTATGAAAACTGAAAATCCAGGCAATGCCTGTCAAGAATTTATTTCTCAAATTAGATAAAAAATGAAAATAAAAGTTTGCGGAATGCGCGATAAAGAAAATATTGAAAGCTTAATAGCTTTGAAACCTGATTTTATGGGGTTTATTTTCTATGATAAATCAAAGCGTTTTGTAACTGATTTTCCGAAAGTTAAAATTCCTTCAATAATAAAAAAAGTGGGTGTTTTTGTAAATGAAACTATTGAAGAAGTTATAAGTATTGCTGAGAAATACCAATTAGATTGTATTCAGTTACATGGAGACGAATTACCTGAATATTGTGAGAAATTGAGTCAATCTAAATTTGATTTAGAATCTCATCAAATTGATATTTTTAAAGCATTTTCAATAGATGAAAACTTTGATTTCAATACTACAAAACAATATGAAAATTGTTGTAATTACTTTTTGTTTGATACAAAAGGAAATGATTATGGTGGAAATGGTATCAAATTTAATTGGGAAATACTTCAAAAATATAAAGGGAATATTCCTTTTTTATTAAGTGGAGGTATTTCAGCAAAAGATGTAAATGAAATTAAAAAAATAAATCACCCACAATTTATGGGTGTTGATGTAAATAGTGGTTTTGAAATTAAACCAGCATTAAAAGATATAGAAAAATTAAAAGAGTTTAAAAGCAATCTATTATGAATTATTTTGTAGATGAAAATGGGTATTACGGACAATTTGGAGGTGCTTACATTCCTGAAATGTTATATCCAAATGTAGAGGAATTACGTCGAAAATATTTAACAATAATGCTAGATCCTTCTTTTCAAAAGGAGTTTCAAGAACTATTAAAAGAATATGTTGGAAGGCCAACGCCGTTGTATTTTGCAAAACGTTTGTCTGAAAAATATAACACCAAAATTTACTTAAAACGTGAAGATTTGTGCCATACAGGTGCACATAAAGTAAATAACACCATTGGACAAATTTTAATGGCAAAACGTTTAGGGAAAACTAGAATTATTGCAGAAACAGGAGCCGGACAACACGGTGTTGCAACGGCAACCGTTTGTGCTTTAATGGGCATTGAATGTATTGTGTACATGGGAGAAATTGATATCGCACGTCAAGCGCCGAATGTGGCCCGTATGAAAATGTTAGGAGCAACAGTTGTTCCAGCTTTATCAGGAAGTAGAACACTAAAAGATGCTACAAATGAAGCAATTCGTGATTGGATTAACAATCCTGTTGATACGCATTACATTATTGGATCGGTAGTTGGACCACATCCGTATCCGGATATGGTAGCTCGTTTTCAATCAGTTATTTCAGAAGAAATTAAAAAACAATTGTTGGAGAAAGAAGGAACTGAAAATCCGGATTATGTGATTGCTTGTGTTGGTGGTGGAAGCAATGCTGCAGGAGCTTTTTATCATTATTTAGATGAAGAATCTGTGCAATTAATTGCTGTTGAAGCAGCGGGTTTAGGAATTAATTCTGGGGAAAGTGCTGCAACAAGTATTTTAGGAAAAGAAGGAATTATTCACGGAAGTAAAACGTTGTTAATGCAAACAGAAGATGGTCAAATTACAGAACCTTATTCTATTTCTGCAGGGTTAGATTATCCGGGAGTTGGACCTTTACATGCTCATTTGTGTGAGTCTAAAAGAGCTGATTTTATAGCTGTAACGGATGATGAAGCTATGCAAGCAGGTTTAGAATTGTGTAAATTGGAAGGTATTATCCCTGCTATTGAAAGTTCACATGCTTTGGCTGTTTTCAAAAAGAAAGAATTTAAGAAAAATGATGTTATTGTATTAAACTTATCTGGAAGAGGAGATAAGGATTTAGATACATATATAAACTATTTTAAGTTGTAAATTATGAATAGAATAAATCAAAAATTAGAGGAAGATAAAAAATTGTTATCTATTTATTTTACAGCTGGATATCCACAATTGAATGATACAGTTTCAATTATTGAAAACTTAGAAAAAAGTGGAGTAGATATGATAGAAATTGGGTTGCCATTTAGCGATCCTTTAGCTGACGGACCAACAATTCAGGCAAGTTCAACAACTGCTTTGAACAGCGGAATGACAAGTGAAATGTTATTCAATCAATTAAAAAATATTCGAAAAACAGTATCAATTCCTTTATTAATTATGGGCTATTTCAATCCTATGATGCAATATGGAATAGAAAATTTTTGTAAAAAATGTGCTGAAATTGGTATTGATGGATTGATAATTCCGGATTTGCCAGTTAGAGAATACACAGAAAAATATAAAGCTATATTTGAAAAATATGGACTGATAAATGTATTTTTAATAACGCCTCAAACTTCTGATGAACGCATTCGTTTTGTTGATGAAATTTCAAACGGATTTATTTATATGGTGAGTTCTGCAGCTGTTACAGGCTCTCAAAGTGGATTTGGGAATGTTCAAGAAGCATATTTTAAACGTATTGCTTCAATGAATTTAAAAGCGCCTCAAATTATTGGATTTGGAATTTCAAACTCAGAAACATTTCAACAGGCTACTAAGTTTGCAAAAGGAGCAATTATAGGTTCAGCATTTGTGAATCATCTAACAAAAAATGGAGTAAATTCAATCAGTAAATTTGTTGAAGCAATTCGCTAAAAATGTTTTGCAAATAAATTAATTCACTTTTAATAATTTAATGTCAAAAACAAGTACAGATCCACCAGGAATTCCATTATAATTTTTACTACCATATCCTAATTGTGAAGGGATTAAAAGAATTCCTTCACCACCTTCATTAAAATATGTGATTCCTTCTGTCCAGCCAGCAATAACTTGTTGTAAGTTAATTGAAATTCCTGCAGCACTGCTTTGATCGAATACAGAACCATTTAAAAAGTAGCCCTTATAATTAACTGTAACATTAGAGTTACTGTTTGGTTTAGCTCCTTCTCCTTGAGTTTCTACAACATAATACAATCCAGAATTACTTTTTTCAGCAACTAAATTATGATCTTCAATATATTGAAGAATATCTTCTTCAGTTTGAATTTTATTAGTTGAATCATCCTTATTGCAAGAAATAAATAATAGTATAAGTAAAAGTGAAAAATATGATTTCATAAACTGAATTGTAAATTTAATTTGTTTGCGAATATAGGATTAATTAGATTTATATGAAACACATTTTTAAAACGATTAATTGATGTAAATCAACTCGTTTTATAAGTTATAAATTTCATTATTAAATTGCGAGATTGGTAATAGATTAATAACTTTGATATCTAACTATAAAAAAACAATACTTATGGAATTACCAAAAAGAGCTGGAGAAAGTCCAATAGCAATAGAATTAGAAGAAGGAAAAAGATACGCTTGGTGCACTTGCGGTTTATCAGAAAATCAACCGCTTTGTGATGGAAAGCATAAAGGACAAGGAATGAGTCCACAAGTTTTTGTAGCCGAAAAAACGGAAACGAAACATTTTTGTACTTGTAAAGAAACTAAGAACGGTCCTTTTTGTGATGGTTCACACAAATAATATAAGCATTTTAAAAATATTTTTCGTACTGTAAAACCCTAAAATCAAAAGTGTTGAATTTAGGGTTTTGTTGTTTTAATAGTTTGTAATGTGGATTACTGCCAACTGCTCTATTAGCCGCACCAGATGGAGCAGTTAATGAAACCACTTTTATAATTCTTTTATTTTGAATTGAAAATTCATGAATTCTTGGAGTTTCTAAAGAAGTAGGAGTAAGGTTAATGTTTTGCTCTTTAAGTTGTCTTCTTAAATGATATTCTGGTCCGTTTTTACTGTTTCCTCCAGTTAATAAAAGTGTATGAACTAAAGGGCTTTTTTTAAGGAAATAAAGCATATCACGTAAATTAATATCAGACATTCCTAAATCTGAAGCATCCATTTTTGCTCGTTGACATGAATCAACAATATCACAAATCCCAATGTTATTTTTTAGTAGGAAATTCTTTCTTTGCTGAATAGCAAAATCCGTAGTTTCAAATTTTAAGTTTAGATTAAAGATTGTATCTAAAATTTTCCATAATTGTCCGTCAATACTTCCATAACAAAAATTTACATCACCATTTTTTAAATTTCCTACTGAAAACCGAGGAGGTGGTAAAGTGCCTACAATTAACTTGGTAGCCTGTTCAGGAATAAATGGTTTGTATGGGTGTCTATGGATAAACATTTACTAGTTATTCAATTGTAAAATTAAAATAGGTGTTAGGGTAAGGTTCATTACGTAATGTAAAATGCCACCATTCTTGTGGATAATTTTTGAAATTGTGTTTCTTCATTACATCTTGTAAAATTTTACGATTTTTAATTTGTATTGAAGTTAAATTTGGATTTGAAACCCAAGATTCTTTTCCGAAAAAATCAAAAGGACTTCCCATATCTAATTTCTCTTTTTTCTCTGAAGACAAATCAATTACGGTAATATCAACAGTGCTACCTCTACTATGCCCAGATCTAGAGGAAATATAGTGCTCTTTGAATAAGTCTTTTTTATGAACATTGGGATAAAATTCATTTTTTTTAATTGTGTCACCTAATATTTTAGCCCAACTTACAAAGTGATCTACTGCAACTTGAGGTCTGAAAGCATCGTAAATTTTAAGACCTAAATTTTGCTTTTCTAACTCTTTTTGAACTTTATTTAGAGCTATAGCAGTTTCTTTAGTTACAATTGCTTTAGCTTTAGAATACCCATTTATTTGTTCTCCAATAAAGTTATTGTTACCAAAATAGCGCATTTCAACTTCAATAGATGGAATAACGTTTTTTAGATACACAAAACCTTCAGGCAAATCTTGTGCATAGTTTTTAATAGTTATAATTAAAAATAAAAGAAGAACTAAATAGTTGATTTTTTTATTTAACACGTTCGCCATTTACGTAGGTTTCTTTCACTTTAATATATGGAATTTCTGCATCATCTACTTCCATAATGTCTTTATCAAGAATTATAAAATCAGCAAACTTCCCAACTTCAATACTTCCTTTTTCATTTTCTTCAAAGTTAGAAAAAGCACCCCAAATAGTCATACCCTTTAAAGTTTCTTCTCTCGTTAACGCATTCTCCATTTGGAAGCCATGTTCAGGATAATTATTTAAATCTTTTCGAGCAACAGATGCATAAAAAGTTAAAAATGGACTTACTCTTTCTACGGGAAAATCAGTTCCTAAAGCAATTTTACCATATTTATTTAATAAATCTTTGTACGCATAGGAACTTTTTATTCGTTTTGGACCAACTCTGTCTTCTGCCCAGTACATATCACTTGTTGCATGAGTTGGCTGAACAGATGGTAAAATATTATCAAAATATTTAAAATCTACGGGGTCTAAAATTTGAGCGTGCTCAATTCTCCAACGTCTATCTTTTTTCTCAATTAACACTTCTTTATAAGTTTTTAACATTAAATAATTTGCCGAATCACCTATTGCATGTGAATTCATTTGATAATCAGATGCTGCGATTTGTTTTGCAATATTTAAGTATTCTTCAGGAGAAGCTAATAGTGCTCCAAAATGATTGTGTTTATCTGAATATGGTTCTTTCATTGCGGCACCACGTGAACCCAAAGCACCATCTCCATATACTTTAATTGAACGAACATTTAACCTGTCGGTTTTAATAATTCCTTTGTTTAAATAATAATTTACATCTTTTGGGGTATTAGAAACCATTGCGTAAATTCTAATTTTTAATTCATTGGCTTGTTGTAAACTATCAATCAATTCAATTATTTCACGAGAAAGACCAGCATCATCAACGGTTGTTAAACCATGACTAAAACTTATTTTTTCAGCATCTTTTAAAGCTTGAATATTTTCTTCTTTTGATGGAATTGGAATTTTAAACTCAATTAATTCCATAGGGTTATCAATGAAAATTCCTGTGAGTTTTCCATTTTTTTGAAGAATTTCTCCTCCTGAAAAAGAGGTGTTTATTGTTACGCCAGCTAAGTCAATAGCAGCTTGATTTGCTAATAATGCATGACCATCAATTCTTCTTATGGCAATTGGAGTATCGGGAAATAATTCATCTAATTTATCTTTAGTTGGAAATTCTTTTACTTCCCAATCATTTTGATCCCAACCACGACCCGTGATATAACTTACATTTTTTTCTTTTTGAAAATCAACAATTTTTTGAATAACCTCATCAAAACTTTTGGTGCCTGTTAAATCTACTTTTTGCTGTTGTATACCTAGACCGTAAAAATGACAATGTGCATCAATAAAACCAGGGATAATAGTTTTTCCTTTTGCATCATTAATAAATGTTGATGAGTATTTAGACTGAATTTCTAAATTTGTTCCAACAGCAATTATTTTTCCATTTTGTGTTACAAGTGCTTCAGCTTTATCAAAACTCTCATTTACAGTATAAATGTTAGCGTTTATCACCATAGAATCTACAGTAATTTTTTTTGTACAAGACATCGCTGTAATTGTTAGTAGAATAATTAATAGTTTTTTCATTGAATGTTATTTTATGGGTTATTCTAGGTATTTATCTAATAAATAAACTAAAGAAGTCATGGATGCGGCTCCTAATTCGAGTTCACGTTTATTAACTTTATCAAAAGTGTCAGTTTCAGCATGGTGATAATCAAAATAACGTTGAGAATCTGGTCTGTAACCAAATAAAGATATTGCCCCATCATTAAGCGGGCCAATATCAGCACCGCTTCCACCTATGTTTAAATCATGTAATCCATAAGGTGCAAGTAGTGATTTCCAGCTCATAAATAGTTCATGATTTTTTTCGTTTTTATCAAATGAAAAACCTCTAGGTGTAAAACCCCCAGAATCTGATTCTAACGCAGCCGCATGGTATTCGTTATTTATTTTGGCTTCTTCAGCGTATTTTTTTCCACCTCTTAATCCATTTTCTTCATTCATAAATAAAACAACTCTAATTGTATGATTAGGTTTAATTCCATTTAATTTTAATAAACGTGCAACTTCAATAGATTGAACAATTCCAGCACCATCGTCGTGAGCACCATCACCTATATCCCAAGAATCTAAATGACCACCAACAACAATAAATTTTTCAGGAATTGCACTTCCTGTAATTTCTCCAATTACATTAAATGAAGGAGCTTCAGGTAAGGTTTTACAATTTTGTTTGAAATAAAAATTTAAATTTGGATTCTCTTTTAGCTTTTCACTTAATAAGTTTGAAGCTTTTGTACTTATTGCAGCGGTTGGCACTTTTTCATTTTCGGGTAAATCACCATAACTCATAGTTCCAGTATGTGGATAATCATCAATATTATTTGTCATAGATCTTACTATAACACCTAATGCACCAAATTTACCAGTAACCATTGCGCCAGCATATCTTTGATCAACGCAACCACCATATGCACGAAAAGTTCGGATTAAAGTATCATCAAAAGGACGATTAAAAAACACTATTTTCCCTCTTAATTTTTCGCCTAAAGATTCCGCTTCTTCTAAACTTTTAACTTCAATTACCTCACCGGTAATTCCATTTTCTAAAGTTGCAATTGAACCACCTAAAGCGCAAATAGGTACATTAATTTTAGTATTATTAACGATGAATGAAGCTTCTTCTTTTTTTCCACGAACCCAGTGAGGTACCATAATTGGCTGTAACCAAACTTTATCAAAATCTAAATCAGTCATTAATTTTTCTCCCCACTCGACTGCTTGTTGTGCTTCAGGAGAACCCGATAAACGACCACCAATATCATTTGACAAGACATCTAACCATTGGTAACACTGACCATTGGAAAGGGCTGAATTAAAAATATGTTTAATAGTAGTTGAATCTGTTTTGTTTACAGTTTCAACAATATTTTTTTGGGACTTAACATCAGTACAAGAAATTAAAACAAGAAATAAACTGATAGCAAGAAAGAAAATTTTCATTTTATGGAGTTTTTTTTAAGATTGTTAAAACTACATAAAAAAGATTAAATAAACCTGAACTGTACTACTATTTACAAGTCAAATTTATAAGTAATACCTGCCAATATTTGTAATGTTTGAACTTGATAATTTATGTAGGTGTGATATTTTTCACCTAAAGCGTTATTGATTTTTGCAAAAGCTGTTAATCTATCAGAAAAAATATAACCACCGTTTAAATTTAAATCAACATAAGATTTATTTACAACAGGAGCATAGTTTGACGATTCCGCATTAAAAGGAATACCTAGATCTTTTGTTTCACCATTGTAAAATAATTTAGCACCAGCAAACCAATTTTTATTTTGATAATCGGCTGAAATAGTAGCCTTCATAGTTGGTAAATTCCAAGCTTCTGATTGAGTTTCTGTAGTGAAATTTGAATAATTTAAAGAACCGCTAAAATCAAATTCTTCAGAAGCATCTATAGTAATTTCACCAAATATTCCTAACGTTTTAATGTTATCATAAATAACATCAAATGAGTTTCCAGCTTCATAGGCGTTTTCAACTAAAATAATTCCATCTGTTTTTGCTTGATTTTGAACAAATAGAGGTTTGTTTTTTTCGGATGTATGACTCACATTAAAATTATAGCCAATGTTAGAAGCCAATTTCCCTTTTGCACCAGCAAATGCTTTATATTGTTTGTCAGTTTGAAGTATGTTTAGTGTTGGCGAAACATAGGGATTTTCGTTTGCGAAATCACTATAGGTATTTTGTACTAAATCACCTGTAACACCAGCAACAATAATTAAAACTTCATCAATCATTTTTAATGAAGCAGTTACATTTGGGTAGGCATAAAAATCAGTATTTTTATGTTCTAAATCGTTTGTGTAATATAATTTAGCTCCTAAATTTATGGTTAAATTCTCACGTAAAACTTCCAAGTTTGGACTAAAACCTAAGTTTAAATAACTATGATTAAGATCGCTAGTTGTTAAATAGTTTTGTTTGAATTTACCAGCTACAAAATCAACAGTAAATTCACTATTAATTAATTCTGTTGAAATTGGAAATTCGAATTTAGGCTTCACTAAAAGACGAAATTCATTGCTGTTATAGTTATCTGTAAAATTTTTAATTTCAGCAGTTGCACCTTTAAAAAAGGAGTCTTCAAAATCAATTTTTCCACCAACATACAAATTTTTATAAACTTGCTCTTCGTCTAACGAATTAATAAAAGCATCTTCAAAAACAACTTCTGAGGGTAAACCATAATAATTGAATTGTTTGCGTTGTATACCAGCGTTCATTTGCCAATTGTAATCTCTATCAAATTGTTTGTAATAAGCATCAATTCTAGTATCGGAAAAATTATCATTTAGCAATAAATCTTTAATGCCTCCTTCAGAAGAATGATGATTAATAAAGATTCCAAAATCATTATACCTTGTATCTCCAGTATGAATGTAAGCTTCAAATAGGGGACTTGTAAAGTTTCCAAAACCTGCTGAAATATAGTTTTGAAATAACCGATCTTTAGGTTCTCTAACTACGCCTTTTGCTTTCCCTTTTGAGGGTGTAAATGTTGAAGCCACAGGAATTGAGAAAATACTATAAGTTACCTTTTCCTTTTCAATAGCTCTTGTATCTTCAATTGTTGGGTTTGATGTTACTTTAAAAGCATCAGAAATTGTTGGAGTGTATGGTTTTACAACACTAATTTCTTCGGTTTTTAGCGTGTCTTTTATTTTTTCTTGTGAATAAGAAAAAATGGTTACTATTAATGTTAATGAAGTTATAATAAGCTTTCGCATACGTATTCGTTTATTTGAGTAATTGTTAATTTTTTACTGACTCGTTTGTTTTTGCTTCTTCTGTTTTAATCCTGTTTAATTCTTTTGTAGCTTCTTCAACTACATCATCAAATTCAGCAAAGTTTTTAAGCACACTTTCTAAAATATAAGTAGCTTGATAAGCGTCTTGTAATTCGTAATAATTGGTTGCCATTAAAATTAATCCTTTGGCTCCCCAATATTTATAAGCAGAATAATCTGATGCAATTTTCTGAATTATTTCATTAGAAACTCTATAGCTTCCATCTTTATTTTCAAAGTAAGCATCGTAGAATAAAGCTTCAGCTTTTAGTTCTCCAGAAGCAATTTTCTCTACCTCTTTATAAGCTATTCTTGCTTTAGCTTCATTTTTAGTTTGTATAGCTGAGCGTGCAATTATGATTTGTGCATCAGATTTTATGCGTGCTTCAAGTTTTGTGTTTCTCAACACTAATTCAGCATAATTTACAGCCTTACTATAATTTTTATCAGCGTAATAACCTTTCATTAAGTTGGATTGTGCAAATGTGATATTTTGCGGTAAATTAGCTTCACTTTCCAAGCGTTCTAACAACGGAATTGCACTCTTCCAATTATTATTTTCTAAGTGTATTTGAGATAAACTTGAAAGTGCATTCTCGGTAAATTCATTTCTTTCCTGATTGATAACAAAAGTGTAATTAGGAATTGCTTTTGAGTGCTCATTTTCCGAAAATAATGATTGTGCTAAATAAAAATTAGCGTTTAAAGTGTGTAATCCTTTTGGAAAACGTTGCAAGTATTTTGTAAAACTTTCAATCGATTTTTTATGATTGTTTTGTAAGTATTGCTTTTCAGCAGATTCATACGTGTCATTATCTAATTCTGCATCTGTAACATTTACAAAATCAATATCTTTTACCCAAGTTGCGTATTCATCAACTCTACCTATATCTACATAAATTTGACGTGTGTTTTTAACGGCTTGTTTTGCTTCAGCAGTATTTGGAAAACGGGTAACAATATTTTTATAAGTTGTTAAAGCCTGTTCATTTCTTTCAGTATTGTAATAAATTAATCCTTTTTTAAGCAATGCTTTTGAAACTAACGGACTTCTTTTAAAACTAGAAATTAGTTGTTCAAAACTTTCTAGAGCCAAGTCATTTTTATTTTTATTGAAGTAAGAATCTCCTAAAACATACAAAGCATCGTCTCTATAAGTAGATTTTGAATGCTTATTTAAAAACGAATTTAACTCGTTTATTTTATCGTTTTCTTTGTTGATTAAACCATAACTTATTGCTTTTTGAAATTGTGCGTAATCCCCATCAATCCCATTCATTTCAATGGCTTTATTGTAGAAGATTATTGCATTTGAATAGCTGCTGCTAGCAAAATAACTATCAGCAATTCTTAAATAACTGTCATTAATTCTTACAGCATCGTTTGTGTTTTTATTGGTGTAATTTTTAAATTCTTGTATTGCTTTTTCATATTCTTTTAATTTGAAATAGGTATAAGCAGTATTGTAATTTATATGTTCAAATTCATTAGTTTTTGAAGCTTCACTATTTGAAATGAATGTTTTAAAATTTTCTAAAGCGTCTATAAAATTATGCAATCTATAGTTAGATTCTCCTTTCCAAAAAGTTGCTTGAGCAGTAAAATTTGCATCTAAAGGAACACTTAAAGAGCTTTCAAAATTTTCTTTAGCAATATCATAGTTTCCTTCAGTAAAAAGTTCAACTCCTCTATAAAAAGCTACTTTTTGAAGCAATGTTCTTTCTTTAGCACTTTTCTTATTTTTTAAATAGCTTAAAGCACCTTCAAAATCTTTTGAAGTTATATAAGCGCTAATAATTAAATCGTTAATTTCATTTTTATGTTCTGAATTAGGATACAACTCTATATATTCTTGTAAAATATCAGGCACACTTTTGTACGGATTTCCAATTTCATAACTAAGTTTCGCATAATTTAACCAAGCGTCTTTCTGGATTTCTGGTTTAAACTTCATTTGAGCAGCGTTTCTAAAAGCGTTTAAAGCTTCATTTCTTTTCTCCAGTTTTAGGTAACATTCAGCTAAGTGATAGTATGCATTTTGGGCAACGGCATTATTACCGCTTATTATTTTATTAAAATTGTTTATTGCATTTTCAAAGTCGTTTTGCTTGTAATAAGCAAAACCTAGAAAGTAGTAATCGGTATTATTCCATTTCCCTCGTTTTCCTTTGTAATTATTTAAATGAAGAATTGCTTCATCATATTTTTGAAGATTAAAATAACTTTCACCTACTATCTTAGAAATTTCAGAATGTTCTTCACGTATTGCTTTTTCAAGCAGTGGTAAACCATGCTCAATGGCCTTTTCAAACTTTCCTAATTTAAAGTTCATATCAGCCAAATAATAAGAAACATCCGTTTTAAAATTCTTGTCTTCAACTACTTCACCTAAATATGTATCTGCAGTTTCATAATCATCATCTTTATAAGCAATATAACCGTAATAATATTTGGCTTGAGCACCATATTCTCGAGAATCTAAAAGCAATAAAAAGTATTCTTTAGCTTTTGAATATGCTTTATTTGCAAATAATGAGTAGGCATATTTAAAGTTAAAATCTTCTTCTTTTCTAATGGTTAAATTTGTAGTATTTACTTTAGAATACCATTTTGCAGCATAGGAATATTTTCCAATTTTGAAATAATAATTAGCAACATCCATAAAAGCACTGTTTCGTTTTGTGCTTGTTGGGTATTTATCTACAAATTGTTGCATTAAATCATCAGAGTTTGGTTGTTCTAAACGTATGGCACAGTTGGCGGCATAATATTCGCAATTTGCTTTTAATTCTGACGAATTGTCAAACTGAAATTTAATTTCGTTAAATTTTTGTTGAGCAGCCACAAACGCTTTGTTTTGATACAGTTCAATTGCGTGGTTGTATTCTGAAAGTGAATGCGTGTATATTGCTGTTTTTTGCGCTAATATTGAAAAGGTTATAAAAAATACAATAAATGGTAGAACAACTTTTTTATACTTCATTTTAATATAAATTGAATGATTTAATTATAAACTAATAACGTTTTTTTTTACTGAAATTGCATTTGTTAGCAGTTATTTTTTTATGAATGAACTATATAACAACAACTATTCCTCTTTTATATTTTAACAAACAATTTAATTATTAAATTATTATAAGTTGAAACTTTAAGTTTAAATATTTAGATTTGTTAAAAATCTATTTTCCTATGGCTGAAGTAATCTTATCCTTACAAAATGCACAAATATTTCAAAGAGAAAATTTGGTATTGTCTGATGTTAATTTAACTATTAATAAAGGTGAATTTGTATATCTAATTGGGAAAACAGGTAGCGGAAAAAGTAGTTTAATGAAAACCTTATATGGCGATTTACCTTTGGAAAAAGGTGAAGGTAGTATTGTAGATTTTGATTTAAATACCTTAAAAGAAAAGGATATTCCTTTTTTGAGAAGAAAAATAGGGATTGTTTTTCAAGATTTTAAACTGTTGAATGATAGAAGTGTTTTTGAAAATTTAGCGTTTGTTTTAAAAGCAACTGGTTGGAAAGACAACTTGAAAATAAAAGATAAAATTAACGAAGTTTTATCTAAAGTGGGGATGGAAACTAAAAATTTTAAAATGCCTTTTCAATTGTCGGGTGGTGAGCAACAACGTATTGCAATTGCAAGAGCGCTGTTAAACGATCCAGATTTAATTTTAGCAGATGAGCCTTCAGGAAATCTTGATCCAGCAACTTCAGTTGATGTTATGAATGTTTTAAAGGAAATTCATGACAGTGGGAAAACCATATTAATGGCAACACATGATTATGCCCTTATTTTAAAATTTCCTTACCGAACTATTAAATGTGAAGGCGGTGAATTATTTGAAGTGGTGCAGCAAAAAAGTTCCGTGTAAATGATTTCTGTTTTAATTCCTGTTTATAATTATAATGTAATAAATCTTGTTACTTCCATTAAATCTCAATTACAACTTGCAAATATTGATTATGAAATTATTTGTATTGATGATGCATCTACTGAATATTTTAATCAAAACAACGAACTACAAGAATTAAAAAATGTAGCTTTTTATAAATTAACTAATAATATTGGCAGAAGTAAAATACGGAATTTGTTAGTTGATAAATCAAAATTTGAATGGTTACTTTTTTTAGATTCAGATGTGATTCCTGAAAATAATAATTTTATTAAAGAATATTTAAATTGTATTCACTCTAATGAAGCTAAAGTTTATTGTGGAGGGATTAAATATGATGTAACTAAGCCTGTAAAAGATAAAATATTACGCTGGTTTTATGGTAAAAATAGGGAAGAAGTAAATAGTGTTGTAAGAAATGAAAAGCCATATCAGTATTTTTTTGGAGCCAATTTTTTAATTCACAAATCTGTTTTTAATACATGTAAATTCAATGAAAATATTGTAAAATATGGTTATGAGGATGTTTTTTTTGTTGAAGATTTGAGGAGAAATAATATTGTATTACTGCAAGTTAGCAATGAAGTTTACCATTTAGGTATTGAATATAATTCAGTTTTTTTATATAAAACTAAAGAGGCTATTGAAAATTTATATCATTTTAGTTATCTAAATAATTTTACAGCAGATAATATAAAAATTTTGAATACTTATTATAAAATTGAAAAGTATAAGTTATCATGGTTGTTTAGTAATTTATATAAGTTGTTTCATAATTTATTTGAATATAATTTAAAAAGTAAATATCCTTCAATGTTTATCTTTGATTTGTATAAGCTTACTTATTTTTGTTTTCTATCTAAAAATAATTTAGCTTAATAATTAAAGAATGATAAAAGTTTGTTATTTCATTACTTTTATTTTTTTTAATAATTTTATTAACTGTCTTTAGCAATTTTAATTAATTTTTCATATACTTTAGACCATTGCTTCCATTCATAACATTCACTTAATGTGGAATTATGCCATATCGAAACAAAGGTTCCATTGTTTTTTTTTGTAATATCAACAAGTTTTGTTATTTTTTCAATTGCTTTTATGGGGGACAAATTTAAGTATTGATTTAATGAGCCATCCATAATTTGGAAAGGAGTAATAAGTAATTTTCTTTCTTCATTTTTAATAATATTAAAAAATGGATAAGTTGTACAGATTCCCGCCCTAAACCCTATTTGAGTTGCATAACCCATAGTGTAATCATGTTCAATATTACAATTAATAAGTTGCTCATAAGTATGTGGAAATTTTAAGATTAGATAATGTTGTCTACTGTTACTAATTTTTTTATTAGATATTTTTTGTAATCTCTCAATTTCAATTGAGATTTTGTCTTTATTGTAATTTGAAGCATATGAAGGGTGAATTCCAATAGTATTTTTTTTAACTAACGTTTTAATTAACTTTTTAAGTTCTTTGCTTTTGTGGGATAAATTTTTATCAAATTTCCCGTAATCTCCTAACTGAAAAAAGTAAATATTTTTCGTTTTATATTGTTTTTGGAGTCTATGAATAAAATTATAAGAGTCGTATGGATCCTTATTTCTTTTAGTAAAAAAATTGATTCTATTTTTTAGTTCTTTAAAATTAAAAGTAAAAACAGCCTTCAAAGAGCTTCCAATAAGTCTTACTTTCCCTTTACCTTTATATGCATATGCTATATCTATATCAATTGAATTAATAAAATTATATTTTAATTTAGGAAAATAAAAATTTAATTCATTTTTTAAAATTTCTTTTTTCAATTCTAATGCCCATAAATTGACTATAGGGATTTCTAAAAAATTGTTTTTAAATGCAATTGAATTTTCGGCCTTAAATCTCTTATGAACGTCAAGATCAGTTGGTAAATATTCTTCATACCGACTTACCACAAAAAATGTACTTGCGAGTATGTCATAATTAAAATATCTTGTTTCCGAAGTTTTAAAGAAGTAAGGTATTTTGTGAATCCAATGAATATTGATTTCTTGTTGTTTTATAGATGTTTCAAAGAGGAGTGAGTGAGGTTGAATAGATATGCAATTTTTTAAATTATGAGAGCTGTAATTTAGCTTAATAGGGCTATTATTAGTTTTAAAAGTTTCAATATCAACAATACAATATTCAATTT
>NZ_CALAEQ010000120.1 GCF_937891065.1 uncultured Lutibacter sp.
CAATAAATTGATGCATTGTTTCTTGTAACTCACCTTTATAAGGTACTCTTCCTACGATTCCTTCCGGAACTAATTTTTTAATATCATCTTCAACATCTTGAAAATATCGGTCTTTTGAGCCAGTTTGCATCGCTTCAACAGAACCCATTCCTCTATATGATTTAAATTTTCTTCCTTCAAAAATAATAGTTTCACCCGGAGATTCCTTTGTTCCTGCTAATAAAGAACCCAACATAACACAATCTGCTCCTGCAGCAATAGCTTTTGGAATATCTCCTGTGTATCTTACACCACCATCTGCAATTACTGGCACACCTGAACCTTTAATAGCTTCAGCAACTTCAATAATGGCTGAAAGTTGAGGATAACCTACTCCTGCTACTACACGTGTAGTACAAATAGAACCTGGCCCAATACCTACTTTTACAGCATCAGCACCTGCTTCTACCAAATATTTTGCAGCTTCGCCTGTTGCAATATTTCCAACAACAATATCTGTATTTGGATATATGGCTTTAATTTCTTTTAAAACAGTAACTACACCTCTTGTGTGACCGTGTGCTGTATCAATTATTAATGCATCAACACCAACCTTAATTAAAGCTTCTGCTCTTTCAAATGCATCTCCGGTAACTCCAATAGCTGCAGCAACACGTAAACGTCCATATTGATCTTTATTTGCACTCGGATTTTCAATTACTTTAATAATATCTCTATACGTAATTAGTCCTACTAATTTATAATCAACATTAACTACTGGTAATTTTTCAATTTTATTTTCTTGTAAAATTAATTCGGCTTGTTTTAATGAAGTTCCTTCAGCAACTGTTACTAAATTTTCGGAAGTCATAACTTCTTCAATTTTTCGGGTATTATCACCCTCAAAACGTAAATCTCTATTGGTAATAATACCAATTAATTTCCCATTCGCATTAACAACTGGAATACCACCAATACTATATTCGCGCATTAAATTTTTGGCAGTTAGTACGGTTTCATCTTTGGTTATTGTAATTGGTTCTAAAATCATTCCTGATTCTGAACGCTTCACTTTTTTAACTTCATTTGCCTGTTTTTCAATAGACATATTTTTGTGCAAAACACCAATACCTCCAACACGAGCCATAGCAATTGCCATTTCAGATTCGGTTACAGTATCCATAGCTGCTGAAACAACAGGTACATTTAATGTGATGTTTTTAGTGAATTTTGATTGAATATTAACCTCACGTGGTAATACTTCTGAAAATGCTGGAATTAGTAATACGTCATCGTAGGTTAAACCTTCTCCTACGAATTTTGAAGAGTTTGAAATCATGGTGCAATAAACTTAGAATTTAATTGCGAGCAAATTTACACTATTTATATTAAATACCTATTTTTATTTTATTGAAGACTTTTTAAATACAAGATAATAGCTTTTCGTATATCTTTGGATATAGCAGTTTTCTTATTTTTATAAACCTTAATAACATCTTTATTATCTTCTTTCAAAAATGGAATATCATAGCCTTTTAGTAGATAATCACTAAAAGCAACCTTGTAGACTTTTGAGTCAATAATTGCTAAATTATTGACTGACCAAATTTTAGAATTTTCATCATAAGTTACATTATAACGCTGTAAATAAGCACCTTTTCCTGCTTTTAGCCTCCCGTAATTCAGTACTTTTTTTAGCAAACTTCCTTTTAATTCTACTTTTAAAACTTCTCCTCCAAAAGGTAAAACTCTAAAAATGTCAATTCCAGTAATATCACCTTGTAATTGATCATCTATTCTAATTGAGCCTCCATTTATCAATGCACAATCTACTTCATTATCAAAACTAAAAGCCATTGACTTTGCAATTAATAGACCTAAATTTGTTTGTTCGCTTCTAATTGGTGTATCTCTACCTTCTAATGGTACATTAGCTATAAAAATGACTTCATCTGGATTTAATATTACATCTTTTATTTTTTCATCTAATAGAACATTCCATTTTTGAACAATTCTATCAACTTTTTCATCAATTCCTATTTCTTTAATTATTGAAACCAATTCAGAATTTATAATTGTTTCTTTTGTTTTTGTATTGAATGAAATTCTATGAACATAAACTGTTTTTGCATTTGCATCAGCCTTGGTTATTTTAGCATTTCCAACAAGTATAGACATATTTATATGCTCGTGACCTCCCATAATTAAGGGCACATTTGGTAGCATATTCGCAATCATTTTATCTTGTTCAATAGCAACATGCGTCAATCCAAATACGATATCAGTTTTTGGTTTTAACGAATTGTAGGCATATTTAGCTGACTCATAAAAATCTCCATATTCAACATATTCAACTGGATTGGCATTTAATATTGCACTAAAAAAACCTATTTTAATTTCTTTTCCATCTTCATTTTTCACATTAAATAGTACTGTTTTTGGTATTTCAATTCTGACACTATCTTTAATAATAGCAAAGCGTTGTGTAGTACTATCTTTTAATATTTGCATAGGATTGGTTGCAATCCATTGAAATTCAGACTCATTTAAGCGTTGTTGAAATTCTTGTTCACTCAAATCAAATTCATGATTACCAATAGCTACTAAATCAAAATTCATAGCATTCATAACCTCAATCATTTGCTTCCCCTTAATTCGCTCTCCTTTATATTTTAAAGTTCCTAACAAAGATGGATTTAAGAAATCACCTGCCATAAACATAAAAGTATTTGGATTTTCTTTTAATAAATCTTGATGTAATTTCTCAACCCTAGCCATACCTCCTACTTTGCCACCTTCTAAAGGAGCAATTTCATACACATCATTTAATTGTAGAAAAGTGAATTTTATGATATTATCTTCAGAAGTACACGAAGAAATTAAAAAACAAAAACTAATTAAAATATACAGTGCTTTTTTCATATTGATTTTTTGAATCAACTAAATTACACAATAATTTAAAATTAAAAAAAGTTTATGATTTAGAAAAAACCAATTGATATAGGATTGAAATAGATGCTATAACAAAGCTCAGTGTCATAAAAACACCCGAAATCATTATAATATATTTAAACCATAGTATTCCACTCCACAGAAAATAAATACCTCCAAACGTTAAAATAACTGATAAAAAAGGTTCAACCATTAAGAAATATTTCAACTTTTTATTGATGGAAGTAGTTGATAATATTATAGAAAGTAAAAAGAAAATTACAGATAAAGAAAGTATATGATTGTGAACAATTGTCAATATCTCGCGTTCGTTTTTTTTGAATTTCATGACTTCTGCTTCCTCATCGTTTTCATTCCCCAAATAATGAGACTCAACACCTGAAGATTGCATTGAAGTTGTATTGTTTACAAAACTTAAACCTCCATAAAAACCAACACTTAAAACAATAATAAATATAAAAATTACTGTTTTTATTTCTTTAGGAAATTGATGAATAAGCCCGTGTACTTGCATTATAATTGTTTTTTATTATTTAAAATACCAATGGTTTTCAATAGTTTATTCACTTCATTTGTCATTGCTTTTGCCGAAATTGTAGCTCCTGAGATTGCTGCAATGTCTTTTTGGTATTTCAACTCATTATCAATTGTTTTACCTGTAAATTGCTTTAACCAGCGTTTGCTACCTATTTCGCCACCATGGTCTTCTCTGTAAATTAGAACTTTAACTTTAGAAACTATTAAATTTGTATCAAAAATAACAATAAAATCGAAATAATCTGCTTTTCCATACCCTTGTCCAACATAATAATACCCTAAAAGATTATTGTTGCTTTCTATTTTAAAAAAATTAGTTTCCGTAATTTTTAATGGAAGTGTTTCATTTAAGTTCTTAGAAACCGAAATTACTTGTTTTGAATAATCTTCAATATTAAAAACAGTTTTTATTTCTTTTGCTATCAATATTTCTATCTTTTTTGATACAGTGAAACCTGATGTTATTAAAACTAAAATTGTTATGAATACTATTCTTTTCATACTATTAAAAATGTAAAATTGCTGAAACTATTAATTTAAACAGTTTATTGTAAAATATATCAGTTGTCATATTGAGCTTATCTAAATAAATTGGTTAAAACGAATATTGAAATCTTCGAAAAGCTAAGTTTGACCAACAAATTAATATTTTTTTACATTTTTTTAAAAACATGTTGCAATTTAATACATAATTATTATCTTGCGAGTCTAAATTATTACCTACTAAAGTATGAAAATTAAGAAAATTATGACTTTAAAATTGATATTGGCAATGTCAGTAGCAATAGGTTTTACTAGTTGTAGTAAGAGCTCAGGAACCAAAGGTGGATCTAAAGCCACAGGGTGGAAAATCAACGATAAAAACGGAG
>NZ_CALAEQ010000121.1 GCF_937891065.1 uncultured Lutibacter sp.
GTTAAAAATAAAAACACAAGAATCATAGCCAACAAACTCCATGAAGTTAGTTTTGGCAAAAAACCGACTAACAACATAACTCCAAGCATTATTTCCGCTAGTATTAAAAATATTGAAAATGGCAATGCATACGGAATTAAAAACTCCATATTTAACACATCATACCCAAAATATTCTTCAAATTTATAAGCTGAACCTAAGGGATCAACTAATTTTACAAATCCAGAAAATATAAATGTTACTGCAACAATAATTCTTGAAATATGGACCAATAGTTTCATTTTATTCAGTTTCGTTAATATGAATTAAAGCAAAAACTGCGTAATTAATCATATCCTGATAATTCGCATCAATCCCTTCAGAGACGATAGTTTTTCCTTTATTATTTTCAATTTGTTTTACACGCAATAATTTTTGCAAAATTAAATCAGTTAAAGAACTTATACGCATATCGCGCCAAGCTTCACCATAATCATAATTTTTATCCTCCATTAGTTGCTTTGTAATTACAACGTGCTTATCGTATAATTTAATAGCTTCTTCTATTCCCATATCTGGTTGCTCTACAACACCTTTTTCTAACTGAATTAAAGCCATAATAGAATAATTAATAATTCCAATAAATTCAGAAACTTCACCTTCATCAACTTTTCTTGTTGAATTTTGTTGTAATTGACGAATACGTTGCGCCTTAATAAAAATTTGATCTGTAAGAGATGGCAACCTTAAAATTCGCCAAGCACTTCCATAATCTTTTAATTTGTTTATATATAGCGAACGACATTTTTCAATAATATCGTTATATTGTTTTGAAGTTTGTTGCATGAAGCTTTAATTATTTCCGTAAATTTCGAACAAATTTAACGAATTAAAAAATCAATTATTCAATTATGAAGAAAGTTGCTGTTTTTTGTGGCTCAAGCCTAGGTTTTAATGACGTTTATAAGAATGATGCTATTAAATTAGGAAATCATTTTGCTAAAAATAATATTGGTTTGGTTTATGGCGGCGGAAAAATTGGAATGATGGGAATTTTAGCTGATACTTTATTAGAACAAAACGGAGAGGTAATTGGCGTTATTCCAGGATTGTTAAGACATGAAGAAGTAGCTCATGCCAAAATTACAGAAATGATAGTTACTAAAACTATGAGCAAACGTAAAGTAAAAATCAGCAAATTAGTTGATGGCTATATAGCTTTACCAGGTGGTTTTGGGACTTTAGATGAAATTTTTGAAGCTTTAACTTTAGGGCAATTAGGTATTGAAAGCAAACCTGTTGGATTATTAAACACCAACGGATTTTTCAACTATTTAATTAAACAATTAGATGTGATGGTAACCGAAGGGTATTTAAAACAATCTAACAAAGAAATGCTTATAGTTAGCGATTCTGTTGATGAGCTATGCGCATTAATGATAAATTACAAAGCTCCAATTATGACTAAAGTTATTAATAAAGTAGTGAGATAATTAATAGTTAATATCATATTTTATCGATAAAAAACAACATATGAAAAGTATTAATTGTAATGGAACATTAATAGATTTAACATCTCCCAAAATAATGGGAATTTTAAATATTACTCCTGATTCGTTTTTTGACGGTGGTAAGTATAACAATTCAACTGCAATAATAAATCATGTTGAAAAAATGCTAAGTGAAGGAGCTACTTTTGTTGATGTTGGCGCATATTCTTCACGTCCAGGTGCAATACATATTTCTGAAGAAGAGGAATTAGAGCGTATTTCATCAGTTATTAAACTTTTAGTGAAAGAATTTCCACATTTATTAATCTCTGTTGATACTTTTAGAAGTAAAATTGCTAACTACTGCATCAATGAAGGAGCAAGTATAGTGAATGATATTTCAGCAGGAAATTTGGATTCTGAAATGTTTGCTACAATTGCAAAACTACAAGTACCATATATTATTATGCATATGCAAGGAAAACCACAAAATATGCAAGCCAAACCAATTTATAATGATGTTGTTAAAGATGTGCTTTTTTACTTTTCTGAAAAAATAAATAAACTACGTTCACTTGGTATAAATGATATTATTACGGATGTTGGGTTTGGATTTGGGAAAACAGTTGATCAAAACTATCAATTGTTGAAGCATTTAGAATTATTTAAAAAATTAGAAACTCCATCTCTTGTTGGTTTATCTAGAAAATCAATGTTATTTAAACCCTTGGAAGTTTCACAAAATAACGCATTAAACGCAACAACGTCAGCAAATACAATAGCACTGCTTAACGGTGCAAATATTTTACGAGTACATGATGTTAAAGAAGCTGTAGAAGCAATTAAAATTGTTGAATTACTAAATAAAAATTAATGAAAAAATTATTTATTCTTCTTTTTTCTTTTGCTCTTTTAAGTTGCACTAAAAAAGAAATTAAAATTCCAACATTGTCTGAAAAAGGAATTCAGGAGCTACACAATCATTCACAGGTTTGGATGTTTCTAGCAGTTAAAAATAACGATACCATTGCCAACGTAAATAGAAAAAATACGATAAGCACTACACATTGGATTTTCAATATTGATAAAAATTTACCTTTAAAAGCAATAATTCCATCCATAATTACACTTCAAGATAAACACGAAAATTCAATGCATTCTAAAGAAGGAATGCATGAATACTTTAGCTATTCTGATACCATTTCAAAAAAATTATCATTTTTAGCTTTTGATGGAGTTATCTATAAAACAGACAGTGTTTTATCTAAATATTATATAAAAACAAATAGCAATAACTATTTAGAATACAACAATATAAACCTAACATTTAATCCCAATAATGTTAGGCTTAATGATACCGAAATTGAAAAATCAGAATTTAAAACTACACTTTTAGAATTTATAGATTTTTCTTCCGAAGGAAAAAAAACAATGCTTCATTTAAACTTTAATGATAAATTATTATATCAAGATTATTTATTTTATAAAACAATGATTCATAATTTTGAAGACAAAAATATCTCAACTAATAAAATAGAATTTATTTTCGACCAAAATAAAGTTCCTGATTGCGGTTGTAAATAACCAACGTTTTTACAATCTTTTTCTTATTTTTAC
>NZ_CALAEQ010000122.1 GCF_937891065.1 uncultured Lutibacter sp.
TATAAATAAAACTATGGGCAAACTAAATTCTCTAGCCATCAGTGACAACGGATTTATATTTAAACCTTCAACGGGTGAATCTTTCACCACAAATGAATTAGGTTTAATTATCCTCAGCCTTTTAAAAGAAGGAAAATCAGCTGATGAAATAATTAATGAAATTACAGAAGAATTTGATGTAGATGCTATTTCTGCCGGACGCGATTTGTATGAATACTTAGATTTTTTGAAACGTGAGAATATGATAGATTAAGCTATGAAAAAGAAACTAACCATCGCAGTAACCGGATTAAATAATATTGATAGTCCAGGTCCTGGAGTTCCAGTAATTAGAGGAATAAAAGATTCAGGAATGGATGTCAAAATTATAGGTTTGGCCTACGAAAATTTAGAACCAGGAATTTATATGCCAGGTTTGGTAGATAAAACCTATTTAATGCCTTATCCTTCAACAGGTAGTGAAGCATTTTTAGAGCGTTTGGCATACATTCATGAAAAAGAACAACTAGATATGATTATTCCAAATTTTGATTCGGAATTATATTTATTTATTAAATATAGCGATCAATTATTAAAAATGGGAATTCAAACGTTCTTACCAACTATGGAGCAGTTTGAAGAACGTCATAAAGATAATTTACCTGAATTCGCTAAAAAGTATAAAGTTACAGTGCCAGAAAGTAAGACTATTATGAATAGTAATGACCTAGCTAATTTACCAAAACCTTTATCGTATCCATATTGGATTAAAGGTAAGTTTTATGAAGCTTTTAAAGTGGTAAATAATAGTCAGGGAGTTTATTATTTTAATAAACTATCTGCAAAATGGGGACTTCCAGTAGTGGTACAACAAGCAATTCATGGTACTGAAGTAAATGTAATTGCCTTGGGTGATGGTGAAGGAAATACCATTTCAGCCGTTGCAATGCGTAAGCAATACATTACTGATAAAGGAAAAGCTTGGGGAGGAATTACTATAAATGATGAACGCTTGCTAGAAATTTCACATCACATTATTAAACAAACAAAATGGCGTGGAGCAATGGAACTTGAAATGATAAAAACTGATGATGGAGAATATCATTTAATTGAAATCAATCCACGTATTCCAGCTTGGGTGTATTTAGCAGTAGGAGCAGGACAAAATATTCCTGAAATGTTGTGTCGTTTAGCAATGGGCGAAAAAGTAGCACCTGTAACAACCTATGAATACGGTAAAATGTTTATTCGTTATTCTTGGGATTTAATCGGTGACATAGCCGATTTTGAAAAAATAATAATATTTGGAGAAATAAAAAATTAAAAAAATGGATAAAAAAATATATGAACGTCCGGTTTTACGAAAAGTAGTAGAAGGTGTACCAAACAAATTTGGTAGTGTAAAAAGATTACGTCCAATAGAAACTATTGATACTGTACCAATTGATAGTATTATTGAAAAATATGGCTCACCAGTTTTTGTGATTTCTGAAAAAACAATGAGAGAAACTTACAGAACGGCTTATCGTGCTTTTTCAACACGCTATCCAAAAGTGCAATTTGCATGGTCTTATAAAACCAATTATTTAGATGCTGTTTGTCGTGTTTTTCATCAAGAAGGCGCTTGGGCTGAAGTAGTTTCAGGTTTCGAATATGAAAAAGCAATTGATAATGGTACTCCAGGGAATAAAATTATCTTTAATGGTCCTGATAAAAGCGATGCCGATTTAAAAAGAGCCATCAATAATAAGTCATTGATTCATATTGATAATTTTGATGAATTGTATTCAATTTCAGGAATGGTTGACAAATTAAACGAACGTCCACAAGTAGCCATTCGTGTAAATATGGATACAGGTATTTTACCACAATGGGATCGTTTTGGATTTAATTATGAAAATGGCGAAGCCTGGAATGCGATTAACCGTATGCTGTCTAGCGGGAAAATGGATTTAATAGGCTTGCATATTCATATGGGAACCTATATAACCATGTCTAAAGCATATGCTACAGCAGTTCAAAAATTAGCAGCCTTAGCAAACAAAACATACGATCGTTTTCAAACAAGTATTGGCTATATTGATGTTGGTGGAGGGTTTGCTTCACAAAACACGTTACAAGGTGCTTATTTGCCAGCAACAGATACCACTCCAAGTTTTGACGATTATGCACACACAATTACGACAGCAATGACTGAGGTTGATTTTCCTAATAATGAAACACCATTGCTTATTTTAGAAACAGGTAGAGCTTTAATTGATGATGCAGGTTGGCTAGCGGGTACAGTATTAGCAAATAAACGTTTGGCTGATGGTAGAAAATCTATGGTAATTGATGCAGGTGTAAATTTAATGTTCACTGCCTTTTGGTATGATTACGAAATTCACCCAGTACACGAATCTAGTTTCCAAAGTGAACCAACAACTATTTACGGCCCTTTATGTATGAATATTGATGTGATTCGTAAAAATATAGAGTTTCCTATGCTAAATAAAGGCGATCATTTTGTTATAAAAAGAGTAGGAGCCTACACCATGACACAATGGATGCAATTTATTACCTATCGCCCAAATATTGTTTTAATTGATCAAAAAGGAGAAGTGCATTTGGTGCGTAAAGCAGAAGATAAAGAAGTATTCAGAAGACAAGAATTAGTTCCTGAACATCTTCAAGATAAATAGATAAAATAGTTATATAATGTCAGCCTGAGCTTGTAGAAAACCCCAGAAAAAAAACTTCAACAAGCTTAGTATGACAAATGATTAAATAATCATGCATAATATTTAATTGTCATTCCTGCGAAGGCAGGAATCTATACAATTGTTAAATGAGATTTAGGAGTTTAAAAGTAACAGATTGCTTCACTTTAGCCTGTCTTTAGCGACAGTAGAAAGGTTTGCAATGATGCGTCATTACGAGGAGCGTTAGCAACGAAGTAATCTTATGATTCAAGAAGTAAATTGCTTTGTCATTCCTGCGAAGGCAGGAATCCATACAATTGTAATAGGAAGTGTTCTAATATTATAAATGAAATGAAACAAAAACTAATAAAGAAAAGCTTTTTCGTAGGTGAAGCGGTTTTAACCAGCTATTCACAAATATTTTTTACTGACAATAAAATATTGGCGTCTATACTGGTTATTGTAAGTTTTATAGATTGGTGGACTGGCTTAAGCGGTTTGATAGCTGTTTTAACGGCGGTATTGTTAGCAGAAGTTTTTGGTTATTCAGAAATGATAACCAGAAAAGGCTTATTTAGTTTTAATGCTTTATTGGTTGGATTAGGAATTGGTACTTATTTTTTACCAGGCTTAGATGTGCTGTTGTTAATTGTAGTTGGTGGTGCTATTGCATTTTTTAGCACCATAGTTTTAATGGGAATATTTGCAAAATACGGTTTACCATTTTTGAGTATCCCTTTTTTGTTGGCTATGTGGTTGCTACTATTAGCTTTTCCATCGTTTACTGGAATTGCTTTAAATATGGAAACCTTGTATCCATCAAATATGTTTTTTAAATTAGGAGGTAAGGCATTGGTTGTAGTTGTTGATGGACTTCATAAGGTATTTAAAGATACAGGTTTTGATACTTATTTTTTATCATTGGGTGCTATATTCTTTCAATTTAACATTTTAGCAGGTGTACTTATTTCAGTAGGTTTATTAATTCATTCTCGTGTAAATTTCTTATTGTCATTGGTTGGTTTTTTTGTAGCTTATTGGTTTTATTCATTCTTAGGAATGTATACAGGTTCTTTAAATTATACCTATTACGGATTTAATTTTATTCTTTCAGCAATTGCTATTGGAGGTTATTTCTTAATTCCTTCACGTCAATCATTTTTATGGAGTTTGTTGTTAATTCCAGTGTTGGTAATTACCACTATTGGTTCAGATCGATTGTTTGTTTATTTTGAATTATCAGCTTTTTCACTACCATTTAATATGGTGATTATAGGGGTTTTATATGCTTTTAAAATTAGATACGACCAAACAAAATCACCAATATTAACGCTCATTCAACAAAAAAATCCAGAGACCAACGCGTATTT
The DNA here is from genome assembly GCF_937891065.1 of uncultured Lutibacter sp. GTDB lineage: Bacteria > Bacteroidota > Bacteroidia > Flavobacteriales > Flavobacteriaceae > Lutibacter. Next base: position 4,031 of record NZ_CALAEQ010000122.1, read on the forward strand.
GTATGACAGTCAGCCAGCAAAAAAATATGCAGCTTTTACCACAGCAATCCGATTGCCGTTTATGGGAAAATGGACAGTAAATCAAGGGCACGATGGTACGCATACACATAAAGATTTTTTTAAGTTTGCGTGGGATTTTATTATAAAAGATAGAGTTTCCGATAAAGAATTTGAAGGAGATGGTTTTTTAATGAGTGATTATTATTGCTTTGATAAACCAGTGATTGCTCCAGCTTCAGGAACCGTAGTTGCGGTAATAAATAATGTTGAAGACAATGAAATTGGTGTTACTAATACAATTCAAAACTGGGGAAATACAGTAGTCATAAAACATGAAGCGTATTTGTATTCAAAAATGAGCCATTTAAAAAAGGGTTCTGTTGAAGTAAGCATTGGTGATGTGGTAGTTGAAGGGCAACCTATTGGAAAATGTGGAAACTCGGGTCGTTCTCCATACCCGCATTTACATTTTCAATTACAGGCTTCTTCAAAAATTGGGGAGATCACTACTTTTTGGCCTTTATCTGAATATATTGTTGAAGATGAATCAAAATTAGGATTTGTACAAAAGGGAATTCCTAAGAATCAAGAAACATTGTCAAATATAACAACTTCTCCAATATTACAAGCGGCGTTTAAATGGAATCCTGGTGATGAATTTCAACTCAGTATTGCAATAGGAGAAGGTTCGGAATTGCCGTTTGATATAAGAAATGAAATTGATATTTATAACCAGTCATATCTTCATTGTATAAAAACAGGTGCTAAATTATATTATGATAATAATGGTAAAACATTTTCAGCATTAAATTATTTGGGATCAAAAAAAAGTGCGTTATTTTATGTGTACCGCTCTTTTTATAAAGTAGTTTTAAGTGAACATAGTGATCTTTCTATAAAAACAAGATTTCCTGTGCATCATTTATACCGGCTTCCTTTATTAACAATTCAAGACTTTTTAGTGCCTGTTGGTTTATTTTTAAAAGGAAACTACAGTCTTTCCTATAAAGAACCAGAACAACTCTTTAATTTGAAAAAAGTAGCAATGAAAACTCAAATAAAAGGCAGGAATAAACGTGTGTTTTTTTCTGCGGATAGTTTAGTATATAAAAACAGTAAAATTAATATTCAGTGTAAAACAGCTGAAAACTCTAAAATTATGTTAACATGGGAAAACAAATTGTATTTATCATAGCATTGTGGTTTGCGGCCACAGCCAATGCACAAAAAGCAACTTTATCATTTAAGCAAGTAGATAGCACAACGTATGCGTTATTTTTAAAACAAGATTGGAAGCCAATTATTAAAATGGGAAAGCAGTCTAGAACTGAAGGTATTGATTTTTACTACCTAAAAGTTAGAATGGGAATTGCCTATTTTAAAGAAAATAAAATGTTAAGCGCCATTCAATTTTTAGAAGAAGCATATACGGTTGATAATTATGATGTTGTAGTGCAAGAATATTTGTATTGGGCATATCGTTATAGCGGTTTAGAATTAGAATCTAGGTTGTTTTATAGTAAAATGAATAAAATGCTGAAGGATCAAATTAACTTGGTACAGCCTTTTGTTTCAGCATTAGATTTTAATGTATTAACCACAAATAATTTAGATTATGATGAAATGCTGAAAGAAGACGCTGTTTCTGAAAATAATGACATTCGGTTTATCTCTAAAAATTATCAACTCTTTTCTGTAGGAATGAACCATCCTTTGTCTAAAAGAGTTAATTTATATCATCAACTTTCAGTAATGCCCACAACTTCTGTTCAACAAGAAAATGTTGCTGGGATTCTTCAAAATGAAACCTATAAAGGAAATGAATCTCGGTATTATACTGATGTAACCGTTGCGCTTGGAAACCGTTGGTATTTAGATACCTATTTGAATGTGATTTTTGGGAAATATGATAATTTGAACATGGATGAAACCATCATAACAACAGGAAATGGACGAAGAAGTATAACTTCATCATCTTCAACAATAAATTACACCGATTTAGTTTTTGGAGGTTCATTAACAAAAGCATCTTATTTTATGCGAAATAGTGTAAATGCATCTGTTTCAAATTTAAACGGATTAAACCAATTTCAAGCAGGTTATTCAATGGCATTATATCCTTTAGGAAGTACATTGGTTGTTCCTTTTGGGTCTATTCAATATCATAGTCAAGATCCAGATTCAAATATGGTTTTCACAGGAGGTTTATCAATAAATACAGATAAGTTTTCATTAACTGGATTTGGGACTGTTGGAGATTTAAGCAATTTTATTGCTAACAATGGCGCTATTATTTATAATCAATCAGCAACAGCTTTAAATGAATTTGGATTGTCTTTACAATTTTCAGGTAAAAACTCAACGGTAAAAGTTGGATATTCGTTTATGGAAATGGAAGATAATTATTATACAGAAGATTTTAATATAACAACAAAGACATTTAATTTTAATCAACAAAATATAACAGCAGGAATTACATGGAAATTTTAAGAAAAATTGGTATTATAGGGGTATTTATATTTTTAGTAAAACCGGTAGCTTTTGCTCAGGTTAATTTTTCTAATCTACAAGAAGCTTTCAGTAAAAGCTATACACTAGAAGCACAAGGAAATTATAAATTAGCAGCCGATGAGATAAAAGCGTTTTATGAAGAAAGCTCGTACGAAACAAATTTACGGTTGGGTTGGCTAAACTATATGGCTGGGAGTTTTAATGAATCTATCGCTTTTTATAAAAAAGCAATGGAGTTAATGCCGTATGCCGATGAACCAAAATTTGGGTATAACTTTCCATTATCAGCATTGGGACGTTGGAATGAGGTGATTACTATGTACAATCAAATTTTAGAAAACTCACCTCATAATACAAAAGCAATGTATTATTTGGGAACCATATATTACAATCGTTCACAATTTGATAAGGCAATAGCACTTTTTAAACAAATTATTGATTTATACCCATTTGATTATGATGGTTTGCTAATGTATGGGTGGACAAATCTTCAATTGGGGAAGAAAAAAGAAGCGAAAGTATTATTTCAAAAAGTACTATTAAACAAACCGAATGATACTTCAGCTATTGAAGGATTAGCTTTGGCTAGCAAATAATTATAAGAAATACGATGGTTTAAGTTTTTATAATGTTTTTTATAGTTTTTTTATGTTTTCCGAATAGTTAGAATAGTATGTATTGGTAAAAGATAAATTTGTAATTTGCATAGAATTGATAAATTTGAATAAATTAACTTTTAAATACATTGAATAAAGAAGCTGAATTTATAAGAGATTTAATAGATACCAATCAGAGTGATAAAGCGTTTAAGAAATTATTAGACCTTTATCAAGAGCGATTGTATTGGCATATCAGAAAAATTGTAATAACTCATGAAAATGCAGATGATGTGCTACAGAATACTTTTATAAGAGTGTATAAGGGACTTCCTAATTTTAAGCAAAAAAGTTCTTTGCATACTTGGATGTATAGAATAGCATATAATGAATCGATTCGTTATTTAGAACAAAATAAAAACAACCAGCAAGATTCATTAGATGATGTAAATAAAACCTATA
>NZ_CALAEQ010000123.1 GCF_937891065.1 uncultured Lutibacter sp.
AAAAGATTCCCGCTTTCGCGAGAATGACAGATAGGCTGTGATTACAAAAAAGGTTATCATGCTTCTTTATTTTTTAATTAATTATTTGTAAAAATAATTCAAATCTACTATATATTGCTCATTATCTTTATGCTATATATCTAATATTTACTACATTGCAGTAAAATTTGCAATATTCAATTAATATATAAATAACCAAAAACTACAATTATCCATAAATTTACAAGGATTAAATGTGCGATTTAGTTGAATATTTTTAATTATTAACTAACATAAAAAAACCTATTATCATGAAAATTAAAATTTTAGGATTGGCAATTGTAACGCTCTTGTTTTCTTGTAAAAAAGAAACGAAAGTGGCTGAAAGAGAAATCAAACAATACACTATTGAACAATTTATGGACAATGAAGCTGTTGGTGGTGGAAGCTTTTCATCAGATAACAGTAATTTATTAATATCTAGCAACCGCTCAGGTATTTATAATGTATACACTATCCCTGCTAAAGGAGGTGAAATGACTGCAATTACAGCATCTGATAGCACATCAGTTTTTGCTGAGTCATACTTTCCTAATGACAATAGAATGTTAATGAGTGCCGATGGAAATGGTGATGAAATTGATCATTTATTTGTAAGAGAGTTAGACGGAACCATTAAAGATATTACACCTGCAGAAGGCGCTAAAGCTGGTTTCTACGGCTGGTCAAAAGATGACAAACATTTGTATTATGGATCGAACAAAAGAGATGCTCGATTTTTTGATGTGTATAAATTATCTATTGATGACTATACTTCTGAGATGATTTATCAAAATAATGATGGTTTAAATTATAGTGAAATGTCTAATGATGAAAACTTTTTCGCATTATCAAAAACTATGAATACCAATGACAGTGATTTATTTCTTTATGATGTAAAAACGAAAGAAATGACAAAAATCAATGAGAATCTGAGTGCCAATTCTGCTCAGGATTTTTCTGAAGACAATTCTACGTTTTATTATACCACCGATGATGGTGGTGAGTTTTCATACTTGATGTCTTATGATTTGAATTCAAAAGAGAAGAAAAAAGTTATGGAGAAATCTTGGGATATCATGGGAATTGGTTTTACTTCCGAAGGAAAATATATGGTAGTATATACGAATGAAGATGGAAAAAACGCTATTGACGTATTGGATGCCAAAACTATGCAACCTCTTGATTTACCTGATTTTGAAAACAAAAGCATTACCAGTGTAGGCTTTAGTGACGATGAAAATTGGATGAGAATGTATGTTGGGGGCTCTAATTCCCCTTCAGATTTATACACTTATAATTTAGAAACTAAAGAGCAACACAAATTAACCAATGTTTTAAATAATGACATTGACGTTGAAGATTTAGTAATTGCGAAAGTAATACGATTTAAATCGTTTGATGGCACTGAAATCCCTGCGATCTACTATTTACCTCATCAAGCTTCCAAAGAGTTTAAAGTACCTGCAATGATTTGGGTTCATGGCGGTCCTGGAGGTCAAACACGTCAAAATTTTAGTTCTTTAATTCAATATATGGTAAATCACGGTTACGCAGTTTTAGCGGTTAATAATCGTGGTAGTAGCGGTTACGGAAAGACCTTTTATAAAATGGATGATAGAAATCATGGAGAAAAAGATTTACAAGATTGTGTAGAAGGAAAAAACTGGTTAGCACAACAAGTAGAAATTGATGGTGAAAAAATAGGAATTATTGGCGGATCGTATGGTGGATATATGACTATGGCTGCATTGACATACACACCAGAAGAGTTTGATGTTGGAGTAAATTTATTTGGTGTTACCAACTGGATGCGTACCTTAAAAAGTATTCCACCTTATTGGGAATCATTTAGAGCATCGTTATATTTAGAATTAGGGGATCCATTTACAGCAGATTCTGTTCGTTTGAAACGAATTTCACCGTTATTTCATACTGATAAAGTTACCAAACCATTAATTGTTTTACAAGGATCTAAAGATCCAAGAGTATTACAAGTAGAGTCTGATGAAATTGTAGCAGGAGTTCGGAAAAATAATGTTCCTGTAGAATATGTTTTATTTGAAGATGAAGGTCATGGTTTTGTAAAAAAAGAAAATCAAATAGAAGCGTATAGCAGAATACTGCAGTTTTTAGATGAACATCTTAAAAAAGAAAATGCTGCTATTGAATAAATAATCTCAAAACTGAGCATTTAAATTAACTAAAAAGAGGCTGTCTGAAAAGAGAATTTAATGTCATATTGAGCTTGTCGAAATATATTAATTTATATAAACTTCGACAAGCTCAGTTTGACAACACAAATTTTAATAACTTTTCAGACAGCCTCTTTTTTTTACTAACCTAAGTTCTACAACAAAATAAGTGTATACTATTAACCATTGTTCTATATCGTTTATTTTGAATTATAATCAATTAACTGTTTTAATTGAAGTTATTTATCATTCTCTTGAAAACGGAAATCCAAAGAACACTGTTTTATAGATTCCTGCCTCCGCAGGAATGACATTCGTTTTTATTTTCCTATCTGTCATACCTGTGAAAACAGGTATCTATACATTGTAATTTGAGTTGTAATAAACTTATGATAGATTCCTGCCTCCGCAGGAATGACATTCGTTTTTATTTTCCTATCTGTCATACCTGTGAAAACAGGTATCTATACATTGTAATTTGAGTTGTAATAAACTTATGATAGATTCCTGCCTCCGCAGGA
>NZ_CALAEQ010000124.1 GCF_937891065.1 uncultured Lutibacter sp.
AACACTCTCTATGAAATTGTCTAAATCAGTCCACTTTTTGCTGACGACTTACAATTTATACATATTAAAATTGGTTGACCAGTTTGGTTTACCAAATATATATATATTTGTGTATAAAACAAATGTTTTTCAAAAAAAATAAAATATACCTAAATTTATTTATTTTTGAAATAGTCTTTGAAAAGGTAAAATCCTAACAATAAACTCATCCTAAGAAATAACAAGAGCAGAAAAAGGATGCATTAATTATGAATTGCACCAAGATATTGAAAACGAAAACTTGTTTCTATTTTATGAAAATTGGGAAAATAGAGAATTATGGCAAATACATATGAATAACAAACATTTATCTGAATATATGAAAGTTACCGAAGGAGCTGTAGAAGAATTCACCTTAAATGAAATGACAAAAATTGATTAAAATTACTGAATTATAAACTTTAGGCAACTTTCTTAAATACTTTAGAAAAGTAAAAATTAGCTATAAGAGTAGAAGTATAAAATAAAAACAACGAGGCTATCTAAAAAGTGAAATTTTATGTCATATTGAGCTTGTCGAAATATTTTAACTAACTGATAATTACAGCTAACTTCGATAAGCTCAGTTTTACAAAACGAATTATATTCACTTTCTAGACAGCCTCTTCTTTAAAATTTTAAAAAAAATATTATAAATTCAAGAACTTAACATAAATCCACCCCTACTCACTTGTCATAATAAATAATGGATTCATCTCAAAACTATTATAATTAGGGCAAAGTCTATCTACATTATAGAATTTTTCAATGTTTACCACTTTTGATTTCCCTGTAACTACATCAATAGGGACATTGTCATAACGTCCATTTTTTAGAACTACTAATCTACCATGAATTCCTTTTAAAATTAAATCTAGCGCAAGATTTCCATAAGCCATAGGTACAATAGAATCAATGGCATCAGGATCACCACCTCTTACAAGATATCCCAATTTTTGATTTATGACATTCACCGTTTTTCCATTATTATAAACAGGAGACAGTTCTTTTAATCGTTGTGAAACTAATTCTCCAATACCACCCAATTTTGCGTGCCCAAATTGATCTTTATCGGCACCTTTAAACACCATTTCTCCACCTTCAAACATAGCGCCTTCTGACACTAATACCACTGAATATTTACTGGGGTTATCAAATCTGTCTTGAGCTAAAAGTTCAGCTAGATTTTCCATTTCAAATTTATATTCAGGAATTACACATCTGTGTGCCGCTCCAGCCATAGTTGGTAGCATAGCCGTAAAACCTGCGTATCTTCCAAAAACTTCTAATACTAAAAAACGTTCATGTGATCCAGCAGAAGTTCTTAAGGTATTCGTCATATTTATAGTTCTTGTGATACACGTACTAAAACCAATACAATAATCTGTCCCAGGAACATCATTATCCATTGTTTTTGGAATGGCAACCACTTTTACACCTTCTTGATATAAACGAACAGCATAACTTAAGGTATCATCACCTCCAATTGGAATTAAATAATCAACTCCTAAAAAATTTAAATTACTTAACACCACTTTGGTCATATCATTAAATTCTTCATTATAGGAATCTCTGTGCTGTTCTGGCACACTCGCTTTAGGTAAATGACTAGGACGTGTTCTTGAGCTATGTAAAAAAGTACCACCCGTTCTTCCCGTTTTATTTACAATTATCTGAGTCAATTCAACAAAATTATTACTATTATCAGCTTTAAGATCTTGCACTAATTCAACAATTCCTGCCCATCCTCGTCTCAATCCAATAACTCTATACCCTTCCCGTATTGCTCTAATGGTAATTGCCCTAATTGCTGGATTTAAACCAGGAACATCTCCTCCTCCTGTTAATATTGCTATTGTTCCTTTAAATTTATTTGCCATATAACTTACTTTTTTATTTTGATTGATGAATTTACAAAAAAAATACAATTAAATTCATACTTTTTTCTAAATTGTGTCAATGAAAGCTGTTACCGTAAAAGAATTAAAAACAGAATTAACAAACTGTTCAAATAGTGAAATAATTGAGCTTTGTTTACGCTTATCAAAATTTAAAAAAGAAAATAAAGAACTACTCACTTATCTATTATTTGAATCATCAAATGAAGAAGGCTATATTCAAAGTGTTAAAACTGAAATTGATGAACAATTTGAATTGATAAATACAAAAACATATTATTTCATTAAAAAAAGTGTTCGTAAAATATTACGGACAATTAAGAAATATATTAGATATTCAAAGAAGAAGGAAACAGAAATAGAATTGTTACTTTATTTTTGTAAAAAATTAATATGTTTCAAACCTTCAATAAAAAATAATACAGTGCTCAAAAATATTTTCACTCGAGAAATTGAATCCATTAGAAAGAAAATGACTTTACTGCACGAAGATTTACAATATGATTATGAATTAGAATTGCAACGGCTACTAAACTTATAAAAATTATATTACTCAATAAAAAAGATTCCGCCACCATCATATAAATAATCATTCCCTAAACAAATTACTTCTTGCTTATTTGAAGTGATATAATTGTGCAATTCCAATCCATTTTTATGTTTTAAAATATTACCTAAAAAAAAGATTTTATCTTTTAATCTTCCCATTGTTCCACCAATAAAACCATATTTGTGATCTCTAATTTTTATTTCTGAAGGTTCAAAATAAAAGTAATTTATAGCATTGCTCTTTAATGATTTTACAATTCCTAAATCTGAAGTAATCATTTTAGTAGCATCAATACCAAACAGACTGCAACGCACATACGATTGTGTTAATGCAATGGTTTTCTTTTTAACGCAATACTCTTCAATTGAATTGTCTGGAACTCCAACCTTACAGAAAAAATTATCATTCGTTGAAAAACAATTATATAAACTACTTTCTTCAACTGAATACCCAACATTTTTTATACCCACTGAATATTGAAGCTGCTTTTCATTTAAAAATTGAAATAATTCTTTAGGAGCATTTGGTGCTATTATAAGCTTATCTTTATCCTGAAACATAAAAATATCTGGATGCCCTGAAATAGCATTATAGGTTATATTTTCAGAAGAAAACTCAAAAATACCCTCAACATAATTGTTTAAATTATTTTTAATCTCTTCAGAACAACGTTTATCAATGATAGCATACATCTATTTCAAAATCTTTTAAAGTTGTATCTGCCATAAATTTAGCATCAAAACCTTTAATTTTTAAATCATTTCTATTTTTCCCTTTATAACCAATGGCATAATTTAACTGTTTTTCAGAAACTTTTATTGTTACAGCACCATCTTTTTCAATATTTTCAAAAAGAATATCATTCCATAAAGCAGACAAAACCATTTCTTTAAAAGAAGGATGAATTGGGCCTGCGATAAGTGATTTTCCAAGTTCTAATTCTTCAGATGGATGCAGTCCAACTCTTAATACTTTTATAGAAGTTTTGTTGAATATTTTAAGCACTTCTTTACTCCATAGAATTGCATCATTTAAAGAAAGAGCTTTATAATCACCGTTATTATACATTTTCTCTAACACGGTACCTTTCACTACAACTGTTGGATAAATACGAGTAGAATCTGCTTTTAAATTAACAATATCTTTTGCTGTTTGAATAGATAACTCTAACGTATCAAAAGGTAAACCAAGCATCATTTGTAAGCCAAGTTCTATATTTCTTTCCTTTATAAGTTTTGCTGCCTTTTTAATAACATCAAATTTATGCCCTCTACCCGATTTCACTAATACTTTATCGTTTGTAGATTGCGCTCCTAATTCAATGGCTGTAACACCGTATTGCACTAAAATATCTAATAATTCTTCAGAAATATAGTCTGGTCTGGTTGATAAACGAATACCTTGAACCTTACCACTCTCAATATATTTGTGAGCTTCTTTTAAATAAGCAATCATCTCTACTCTTGGAATCCCTGTAAAACTACCACCAAAAAAGGCAATGTTTATTTCTCTATTTTTAGGTATTGTTTCAAGATAAGAATCTATGATCTCAATTATTTCATTAGGTTTTGGGACTGTAAAAGTTGCACTAATTTTTTCTTGATCACAAAAAACACATTGATGAGGACACGCTAATTCTGGAATAAATATTGGGATATTACAATGCTTCATTAGTTGTATTAAATTTAAAAAAACCCATTTAAACTTACAAGTTTTAATTTTTACAAATTTAATACTAATTCCGTTTCTCAGCCAAAATATAATAGAAACTTCATAAAATAGAAAATGTATCGAAAACAGTATATTTTACTATTCTCGATACATTCTTTGTATTCAACTATTAAAACTTAATCTTGAATTAATTCATACCCTTGGTTGATTCCTTTTTCTATTGCAGGGACACCTCTTTCCATCCAAACTGGTTTTTTAGCACCTTTTAAATAATAGTCAAAAAATTGAGCCATTCTTATATTGAAATCTTTTCTGTTTTGCATTTTTAATGGCCAATGTGGCTCACCGTTATAATTTAAAAACCACGATGGTTTACCCAACCTTCTTAATGCCGTAAAAAATTCAATTCCCTGATACCAAGGTACGTGTCCATCAGCATCATTGTGCATAATTAACAATGGCGTATTTATTTTATCTACAGTAAATATTGGTGAATTTTCAATATAACGAGCAGGGAATTCCCATGGCGTACCTCCTATTCTACTTTGTGTATGCTCATATTGAAATTGTCTACTTAAACCTGTCCACCATCTAATTCCTCCATAAGCACTAATCATATTTGGCACAGGAGCTCCAGATTCTGCAGCTTTAAAAATATCTGTTTTTGTTACTAAATAAGCAATTTGATATCCTCCCCAGCTATGACCTTGAACACCAATATTATCTTTATCTATAAATCCTTTTTCTATAAGAG
>NZ_CALAEQ010000125.1 GCF_937891065.1 uncultured Lutibacter sp.
CAAATAATTCGGATGGAATTTTTGGGCAAAACTTAAATAATAGTAACGATTTAGGATCTGAAAACAAATTGAACAAGTCGAATAAAAAAAATACAAAGACAACAAAACTTTATGCTGCAACATTTCCTTGGACTTTAAAATTAGCTTATTCATTAAATTATACAAATTCAAACAGGCAAAATGAAATTTCATCAAATTCATTAATGTTTTCTGGTGATATTGAGTTAACTCCAAAATGGAAAGTTGGAGCGTCATCAGGTTATGATATTAAAAATCAAGGATTTAGCTATACGCAATTGCGATTTTCACGTGATTTAGATAGTTGGAAATTGAATTTTAATTGGGTACCTTTCGGTGACAGACAAACCTATTACTTTTTTCTTGGTGTAAAATCATCCATGCTAAGTGATTTAAAATATGACAAGAGAAAAGTACCAGACAGAACTTTATTCTAAAATATTTATAGTATGAAAAAAATAATTAAAACAAGTAATGCGCCAGCTCCAGTTGGCCCTTATAACCAAGCTGTTTTATCAGGAAATACATTATACACTTCAGGTCAAATTGCATTAGATCCTGCAACTGGCAAATTAGTTACTGGTTCTATAGAAATTGAGACAACTCAAGTATTAGAAAACATGAAAGCTGTATTAACTGAAGCAGGTATGACTTTTGAAAATGTAGTAAAATCTACCATATATGTTAAAAACATGAATGATTTCGCAAAAATAAATACTGTTTATGGAGGTTATTTCAACCCAGAAACTGCTCCTGCGCGTGAAACTGTAGAAGTTGGAAATTTACCTTTATTTGTAAATGTTGAAATTTCAATGATTGCTATAAAGTAACCAGCTTATATTGATTTTATCAAAAGCTCTGCAGTAGCAGGATTTGTTGCTAAAGGCACATCATGAACATCACATAAACGCATTAACATAGCAATATCTGGTTCGTGCGGATGCATTCCTAATGGATCTCTAAAAAAGAAAACCATATTGGTTTTACCTTCTGCAACACGACCTGCAATTTGAGCATCACCACCATAAGGTCCTGATAAATATTTTGAAACTTTAAATCCCGCTTTTTCGGCATTTTTACCAGTTGTACCAGTAGCTATCAAGTTTATATTTTTAGAAATAATTAAGGCTTTAAAATCCATTAAAAACTGAATCATTTCTGCTTTTTTACCATCGTGTGCAATAATTGCTATCTCCATAATTTATTTTTATTTAAGTGATTCTGAATATTCGATCAAATCCATTAATTTGGTAGCATATCCATACTCATTATCATACCAAGAAATGATTTTATAAAAATTTTCATTAAGTTCTAATCCTGCACCAGCATCAAAAACAGAAGTTCTTGTTTCTGAAACAAAATCTTGTGAAACTACTTCATCTTCAGTATAACCTAGTATTCCTTTTAATTCATTTTCCGAAGCCTTTTTCATCACTTCTTTAATTTTCTCATAGGATGTTGACTTTTCCAAACGAACTGTTAAATCAACTAATGAAACATCTACAATTGGAACTCTAACCGCCATTGCTAATATTTTATCTTTTAATTCAGGCAAAATTTTAGTAATTGCTTCACCTGCACTCGTTGTTGTTGGAATCATATTATTCAACGCTGCTCTTCCTCTACGCCATTGTTTTTCAGGCCCATCAACTGTTTTCTGACTTGATGTTGCTGAATGTACCGTTGTAACAAAACCTTCAATAATTCCAAAGTTTTCATTTAAAACTTTTACAATTGGTGCTATACAGTTGGTTGTACAAGAAGCATTAGAAAATACCAATTCTTCTTTTGAAAGCAACGAGTTATTAACTCCCATTACAAACATTGGAGCATCTTTTGAAGGAGCTGAAATCACTACTTTTTTGGCTCCTCCTTTTAAATGCAGTGCAGCTTGGTCTTTATTTGTAAAAAAACCGGTTGATTCAATAACATAATCAACATTTATTGCGCCCCATTTTATATTTTCTGGTTTGTTTTCTGAAGTAATACGAATAGATTTACCATTAACTATAAGAGCTCCTTCTTTTACTTCAACAGTACCTTTAAATTTTCCGTGAACAGAATCGTATTTCAATAAATATGCTAAATGATCTACTCCAAGTAAATCATTAATCGCAACAATTTCAACATTTTCTCTAATAATTGCTGTTCTAAAAGCAATACGACCTATTCTTCCGAATCCGTTAATTCCTATTTTAATCATTTATTTATGAATGGGAATGCTTTATTTTTAAATATTAAAAAGACATGATATCACTTACACGCAATAACTCTTTGTTAATTTCGTGATGACCTTTAACTGCATGTTCTAATTCTGTGGTTTCAACTATATTATTTACTAAACCTACCATTAAGTTTGTTTGCCCATCTAAGAGTAACTCAACAGCCCTTACACCCAACCTAGATGCTAAAACCCGGTCAAAACAACTTGGTGATCCACCACGTTGCATATGACCTAATACAGAAACTCTTACTTCATACTGTGGTAAATTTTCTTCAACATAATTAGCCAATTCAAAAACACTTTTACCAATTTTATCTCCTTCTGTAACCACCACAATACTCGATGATCTACCAGAACGTTTGCTTCGTTTTAATGCTTCTAATAAACGGTCTAACCCTAAGTTTTCTTCGGGTATTAGAATTTCTTCAGCTCCTGATCCAACTCCCGCATTTAAGGCTATAAAACCAGCATCTCTCCCCATAACCTCAACAAAAAATAATCTGTTATGTGAACTTGCTGTATCTCTAATTTTATCAATTACTTCAACAACAGTGTTTAATGCTGTATCATAACCAATCGTAAAATTAGTCCCGAATATATCATTATCTATGGTGCCAGGAATCCCAATACAAGGAAAATTATATTCACTATTAAAAATCATTCCACCTGTAAAAGTTCCATCTCCACCAATTAAAACAACTGCATCTATTTCTGCTTTTTTAAGTTGATTGTAAGCTTTCTTTCTACCTTCTGAAGTTCTAAATTCTGCTGAACGAGCAGATTTTAAAATTGTTCCACCTCTGTTAATAATATTGCTTACATTTCGTGAAGAAAGATTTTGAAAATCCCCTTCAATTAACCCTTGATAACCTCTATAAATACCAACACATTCCACGTTATAATAAGAGCAAGCTCTTACTACAGCTCTAATGGCTGCATTCATTCCTGGAGCATCTCCCCCGGAAGTCATTACACCTATTCTTTTTATTGTTTTTCCCATAAATTGAAACGCAAAAATATGATTATTTTCAATTATAACTACCTTTGATTTATTTTTTTATATTCCTCAATTGAAATTCTGTTCATTTCTTCAAAATTATCGCTTATTAAATCTACCAATTTAAACTGATTTTTTGCTCTATCAATATTATGATTTTTATACTTTGTTTTATAATAAATATCATTGTTTAGAAAATCGGTTAACATACGAAGCCCCATAATAAAAGTAATTGTTTTAGCTGCTAAAGCCAAGTTTTGAGCATCAAATAAAGAAATACAATGATGTGTTTTTTCTAAAAACCCTTTAGTAAAGGCTTTATAGAATTCCAAATTAAAAGTTATTTTACTTAAATCTGTTTCATCTTCAAAAGCAGTATTACATATTGTTCGAATCGCATCTCCAAAATCATAATGAATTATCCCAACCATTACTGTATCTGTATCTATAACACACAGTCCTTTATTATTCTCATCAAACAATGCATTCGATATTTTGGTGTCATTGTGTGTTATTCGCAATGGTATTTTTCCTTCATTTTTAAAATTTTGAAGTAAATGCATTTCCTCCTTTAAACTAAAAACTTGATGAATACATTGCTTTGCTAATTCTAAACGATTGGGAGTTGCATTTTCTAAGGCATCATAAAATTGTTGATACCTAAAAGACATTTCGTGAAAATTCGGAATAATATCAACTATTTCATTGGTGTCAAAACCTTCTGTTAAATTTGAAAAATCTCCAAACAATTTTCCACCTTCATACGCAATTTCAATATTTTCAACTTTTTCAAAGGTTTTACTTCCTTCAATAAACACCATTATATTCCAATAATCACCATCCTCATCTAAATAATACGGCAAATTTACTTTTGTTTCAATAAATTTAAGAACACGTTTGTTTAGCTCTTCCGGTCCTAAATGTTGCAACTTTTTTTGGATATGCTTGCTAACATTTTCTTTATTAATTATAAGTTCTTTGGCATTTTTAAATACGTTACTATTAATACGTTGTAACACAAAATTACAATCATTTATATGTTTGGTTCGTATAAAAAAAGTATCATTTATATGACCTGAAGTTAACTCATTAAATGATTCAAATTCAGCTAAATGATTAAAATTATTAAATATTAATTCAATATTTTGATCATTAATTACCATAAATTTTCAGGATACACTTTTGCATCCTTTAATTTTTGAATTTCAGAAGTTACATATTCTTTGTCTTGTTTATAAGTAACACCAAACCAACGCGCATTAGATTTTAGAACTTCCATAGTTGCCATATTGTTTACAATTAAATGATTCACTACTAAAGGAATAAAAAATTCTGCTTTTGGAGCTTTATAATTTTCTTCTAAGAAGTTTTCAAATAAAGATTCTGACAGTTCAAAATATTTTGGTGTAAACCCGAAGAAATTCATAGAAACAATTGTTTCTTCAGAAATTGGAATTAAATTTTCATTTTCATCTTTAAACTTTAAACCACCTTCAATTTTTTCGATATGAGTGCGTTCTGTAATTCCAGTTAAGTTTCCACTTTCATTAACCTTACATTCACCTCTTGAAACAAAACCATAATCTGAAACTGTATTTTTTAATACATATCCCATCATATTAAATTTATTTGAATTTGGGTCAATAACTTTTAATGATTCTGCCATTACTTCAAAAGCTTCTTTACCATAAAAATCATCAGCATTAATCACTGCGAAATTTTCATTTACAGCATCTTTTGCCATTAATAATGCATGACCTGTTCCCCAAGGTTTTTGTCTATTATTATCTTTAAATTTTTCAGGAATATTCTCAATTTCTTGAAAAACATATTCAACTTCTATTTTTCCTTCTAATTTGTTATTAAAAAAAGTTTTAAAATCTTCTTCAATACTTTTTCTGATGATAAATACTACTTTACCAAAACCAGCTTGTATGGCATCAAAAATTGAGAAATCTAAGATTGTATCTCCTTGTGGAGTAAATGTGTCTAATTGTTTTAATCCTCCGTAACGGCTACCAATACCTGCTGCTAATACTACTAAAGTTGGTTTATTCATTTTTAGTTGTTTTTTTATTTTTAAATTCTATTAGTTTATAATTTACATTCAATGAATCAATTGGATTTATTGTGTTTATTGTGTTTATTGAATCTTTTAATTGTTTCTTTTTCAGACCTATTTTCTCTAACAATTCCCTACCATTTTCAAAATCTATTTGGTAGCTTAAACCAATTCCTTGCGTATACCCTTCTTCTTCTTCTGTGTATTGAATTTCGTTTTGACGATTAAAAACTGATGATCTTAACGTTCCTTCTTCATTCATTAAGAATTCAATATTTACTTCTCCAATAACGCTTGATTGTTGTTTTGATCCAATTGGCACACCTACTTTACCGTTAATTAAAATTCGATCATTTACCTCATAATCAAGTGCAATGGCTAACTGATCATCAATATTTAAATTATCTACTTTATTTTTTTCACCTACTGTGTATACAGGTTTTAATTTAAAGCGGTTATCACCTTGATTAAAAATATTATCAAAGGCATTTGAAAGCATATCAAAACCAGTACCGTATAATGCTGCATTACTATTTACACTTAAATCTGTTTCATTATAAAAACTACCTGAAGCTAATAAAAACAAGAATTGTATTGTTTTATTATTTGCATCATTACTATTTAGTTTAAAAGCTAACTCTGAAGCTACTGTTGAACTAGAATTTGGAATTTCAATATCAAATTCACGATTAGAATTAAACAATTCACCTGAAAAACGGGTAATTAAATCGATTGGAATTTTTCTATTCGCAGTTATATTTTCTAACAATGCTTTTGGGTTTGCCGAAACCCTATGCACAGCTTCAATATTAATTTGAGCTGTATATGGATCTCCGCTCCAAGAAATACTACCACCTTTTTTTACGGTAAAAGGTTTATTTATAAAACCTCCATATTTAAAATTATAAACACCATTATCTACCACAAAATCGCCGTACATATCAAATTTATCTTTGGTGTCTAATTCTAACTGTAAGTTCCCTGTTCCGCTTCCTTGTAAATAACTTCCAGTAGCTTTATCTAAAACCATTTCAACAACAGCATCTTTTGTAACTTCTAAATTAAAATTTAAAGACAATCCTTTTAATTTTTCAGAAATAAATGCTTTTCTCTTCTCTTCATTTTTTTCTATTTCATCTTTATTAATAAAACGAATTAATTCTGAAGTTTCAACTGTTTTCACATCGCTTATTGGGATTACAAAATGAGTTCCTTTTTTTGTTTTCCCAACAACATCAATTACCAACCTATCTGTTAAACCTCTAATAGTTGCGTTACCTTCAATAAATCCAGAACCGTAATAAACCGAGTTTTCTTCTTCAACAGTATTTAAGACTAATAAATTAGCTGTTTTCAAATTTAAACCAAGTCGCCATTTGTCAAAATAAGAATGGCTTAAAGTACCTGTTAATTTACCTTTGGTGCCATATGCTGTATCTTTAATTGCTACATCTTCAAATATAAATGTTTGATCTTTTAAACTTATTATACTTGTTCCTGTAAAATCATAATCAACATTAATATATGGGAAGTACATACCTGCTTCATCTAAAAATAAATCACCTTCCATTGTTGGGTTACTTAGCAATCCTGTTAAATGAGCATTCCCATAAACAAAACCTCTAATATTTGTAAATACATCTTCACCCAATGGGCTGAATGCATCTAATTTAAACTCTTCAAAATCTATATTTACATCTATTATGGGCTTTTTAGGTGTAAAATCTATTTCTCCAACTGCATAAAAATTTGTGTTTTTATCTCTTTCTAATGAAATATCAAGTGCATAATTTTGTAATGAATTTTTGCCCTCTACTGCTATTTTTAAATTACCCTGATATGAATTATTAATATTAAAATCTGAAATTAAAAGATTTGCA
>NZ_CALAEQ010000126.1 GCF_937891065.1 uncultured Lutibacter sp.
CATTATAAACTTCTGTTATTTCGTTTGTTACAACATTATAAACCTGTGTTATATTTGTATATTCAACTGGAGCAATATTATTAATCGCATCATCCAAACCATTTACAACGGCTTTAATTTCGTTTGCGTTTGCATCAGTAAACTTGTTAATTTCTGCTACTGGTATATCTTTTATCTTAACCTTGTCTTCAAATAGTATCTTAGCCATACATTGTAAAATCTTTATAATAATTAAATCCTTCTTCTATAAATCCAATCTCAAAAGGTGAATCTACAAAAACACTTTGCTTTTCTTCTTTACCTTCGAAACTTATTTTAATACCGTTTAAATCACTTTTACCACCTCCAGTAGTGTAATCAATATTACCAGCTAACATTCCGTTATACAGTCCGAAAATACGATATAAGCCATTATTATCTAATATTAATATACGTGTATCAACTCTTTGTAATATTTCTATGTTAGAACTATCTGATCCTTGAAAAGTTAAACCTAAACTTTGCTTCCAATACTTACCACCATCATCAGTTTCTTGTGCTTCATTGGCATTTACATTTTCTATACTTTCAAACTTATAAATAAAGACTTCTGGAAATGATGTTAATTGATTTCCGTTAGTTACTATTTGACTTAATGAATGATTTAACCATTTCATTATCCAAACACCTTTAACACCTCCAATGCTATCTTTACATTTTCTATTATATCCGCTTATAATTTCCATCCAGTCAATAAACTTATATCTTTAATTGCATTTACTTCATCTTGATATGTCTTATATTCTGTTAATGTATTATTACAAATCCATTTATTGAAACGTGTAACATACATTTGAGAAAGGCTTTTATATTTTTGTGATAAATACTGAACTTCATCTTTTGTAACTACTTCTTTACCCTCTGGAGTTTGTTTAAATATACCACCATTGTCAACTAAATACGATGCTACTTCTATAAACTGAGCAACACTTTCAAACTTAGTAATAGGTTTAATATAATCATTATATAAAGTTAAATATAAACCTGTTAAAGTATCACCTTCTAAATCTGCTATAATCTTATCATATAATTCAGATCCAAGTAAAGGCTCAATAGTTGTAACTTGTGTATTTAAAACTACATATCTATATTTATCTACATCAATATTACCACTCAATATAGTCGAGTAAGTCATTTCTTCTGGTGTTATAAATAATAATTCAGCCATTAGTTAAATCTTTTATTAGTTGGTAGAAAACCATTGTAAGGCATATCTTTAGGTTCTGTATAAACCTTCATATCATTCTTTTCTGGTATAAATTTATTTTCTTTTCTTGTTTGTGCTGCTGTTACTTCATCTGCGTTTGGACTATTAACATCAACTCCAGCCTCTCTATCTTTTCTTGCATAAATTACCCTTACCCATTTATGGTGACAATCACCACCTCCTTTATATAGCCAAATAGAATAAGTATCAGCACCTTTTGCTCCCCATCCTGCATTGACTGATTTACTACCCATTGCAATAATATCCTCTTTTCTATAAACCTTTTGAGCCGACATCATTTTACTACAAAATTCTCTTTGTGGTGTTTGACTACCTGTGTATTTATATCTTACTTTATAAATCTCACTATCTTGTGCACTCTTTGCGTTTGGTCTTGCCGTTCCTGTACTTGCTAATTGTAAATCAATTTTTTCTTCTTCTTCATAATCTACATCTCTTTCATCTATTAATTCAAATTCATTTAAGTCTATTTCTTCACCAAACTCATTTATAAAACTATCTAATTCATTGTTTTTTTTTTCAAGGCTTAAACTCGTTTGCGTTTGTTCTGTTAACGGTCTAAAATATAATTGAGATGTAATATTATAAAACATAAATACCTCTTCTAAAGCATCTGTTATGTATCTTTGTTTTGGAGATATTACACGCTTCATTAATTGAGCCTCTGCTGTATCTAATTCATCAGCATTATTACCAAACCCAGTAGCATCTTTTATACCAAATAACATAGGACTTACAACTCTATGACCTGTCATTATTTGCTGTCTTGATTCACTTGTTAAATACTCCCATTGTTTATGTTGAGCATCGTTAACTGGAAATGGTACTATTGTAATTTCAGCCTCAGTACCTTTAAAATTAATTACAAAGTTCATAGCATTTGGTGAACCTGTTAATTTATCTTTTATCTTGCCTTCTAATTCATCTTTTTGTTCTGGTGTTAATATACCACCATCAGGAATATTAATAATATACCCAGCGCTTAAACCTTTTCTAATTGAGTTAATATAAAAGTTAGCAAGTTCTTCTTCCATATCAGCATAAGGTAAAGCAGCCATATAATCAGGATCACTAAAATAACTTTTACCAGCTCTGTAAGGTTTTATACCGTATATCTCTATATTATCGCTTGAAGTACCAAAAGCAGGATAGTAAACAGGTGGATATTTATTAACATTAGTAAAATCTTTAGAATACCAATAACCTTCAATCTCTCCTTCTTCATTTTCTAAACTTGGGACTACATATTGCTTAGGTATATGATAAATTGCAGCAATATCTTTGTTATTTTTAGCCTTTATTACTTGAAAACTTGCCTCACCAAATAGTTGAAAGTCCGAAATAATCTTACGTAATTCATTATCTGATAAAATAGACTTAATTTTTATCCAATTACCAAAATCTTTATTACGAATGTCTAAGCCGTTACCGTAAATTAAGTCAATATATGAAGATATAATAGCTGAATTTGTAGGAGATCCGTTGTATCTATCTATAACATACTGATAAAACTCATTCTTTTTACCGTTTAAAACCCAGTTTTTAGATGTATTTTCAACTAAAGCAGGTCTTACATAGTTAGCCATTTGTATTAATCGTATATCTGTGCTATGTTCTTTCTGTTTACGCATAATTAAACTTATCTTTTGTTGCTTTAAAGTCTTGTGTTGCTTGTAAAGTGGTGTATATTTTACCTCTAAATACAACTCCGTTAATATCTGTTAATTTTAATTGATAGTTATCACCTTCTACAAACGTAAAATCGAATGTTATTTGTAATATACCATTAAGGAAAGTAAAGGTATTTACAACGTCTGTAAACACTTGTGTAGCCTCATTATATAAGTTTAATGTAATACTATCATCAGGTGTATAACGAGGTATTAAATCTATTATATGAGTTGTATTTGTAGGTATAACTATTATCATACTATTAAAACTAAATTTAAGCGTTTTTGTTATAAAATAAAAAAGTCCAGTTTATTAACGAATAAACTGGACTTTTAAAACTAAATAAAATGAAAATTAAGCCACCAAAGCTAAAAATGCTGTTATTGTTGTTGCATCTAATTTAGGAGATAAAGCACCAGTAGTAGATAAACCAGTTAATGTATATCCATTTAGATCACCTTTAGCTGAACCTGTACTTTGTGCTACAGTCCAATCAATACCATCATCAATTCCTATTACGTGGTAAACACCGTTTCTATCTTTTACTACTGCACTATTCCAACCGTATGCTAACAAGTTTAATTCAGCACTTGTAGCCGCATCAATTTTTTTAAGTACTATTGTAGATGTTTGAGTATTTAATGTTGTTCCTGTATTTCTATCAGGTACTAAACTTTCTGCTACATTATTACCATCTCCTTCTATTTCATATTCGTAAACAGTTGTTAAAAGTGGGTTAACTGCTGTTCCCTCCCCAGCAACAACTGTAAAAGCATCTTCTACGTAGTTAAATAAGTATAACTTACCTAAACCACCAATACTCTGCTTACACGCTTTTAAGCGTCCTGCTGTTAAATCACAAGCCATATATTTTGAATTTAATTAAAGGGAGCAACTAAGCCCCCTTTGTTACTTGTTTTATTATGCTCTGTAAAGAACTATCTCACCACCATAAGCATATTGTACTCCACCAGTCATAACTAACTTCATACGGATTTGACCTGATAAATCTGATTCATCCATATCTTTAATTTTAACCTCATTCATATCAGATAAAAGACCTGTACCGAAAAATACTTGTCCTTTATTATATCCTACCATTGTATTAGCATTAAGTCCTTTGATTTCAGTTAAAGTATAACCATTAAAATCAAATTCAGAAGGATTAGAAAAAGTACCATTAGCACGTGCTAAAGAACCTTGTATTTTTTTCAATGCTCTAAGTACGTTTGTAGAAACACCTAAAATATATCCATCACTACCAATTAACTCATCTGGTACTGTATCAATAAATTTTGCTAATTCAGCCTCAACGTTTGCACTTGTAATTGCAACTGGTGTAGCAACATCTAATACATCAACGTCAGCTACTAAAGCTGGTATAATACCTGCAAATACTCCAGTTGTTCCATCACCTTCCCAAATATCAACATCAATTTTACGTGCTACTCTTTGACCGTAATCAGCTAAGATAGCCGCTTGTTCTGTTGCTGGTAAGTTATCATTATGAGCAGAGAAACCCATTTCTTGTGCTGTCCATAATTGTCTAAAATCTTCTTTACAAAATTCAGAATCCCATTTGATTTTTTTAGGTGCTAATTCTTTCTCTGAAAGAGTTACGCTACCAGCAGGTGCCCATCCACAAGCATAGTCTATAAAACCTGTTGTTGATTCAATTTTTCTTACCCATTGTGGAGATACCACATTAGGTAGTACAGTCACTAAATTTTCAGAGATAGTATTCGCTTGTTTAATCATTTCAGCGATATACTCACCTGCTTCTTTTCCTACAAAGTTTGTAGTTACATTTAAAGTCGTTGCCATATTTTATAATTTATTATTTAAAAATTCTACTAATGTTTTTGCTTTTACCTGATTAGGTACACTTTTAATTGGTTTACTTGCAGGTTGTTCAGATAATTTTAATACCTCCTTTTTTAATTCTATGTTAGCTAATTCTAAAGCCTTAAATTTTTCTTCTAACAATCCTAAGTTTGTCATTTTCTCATCTACTTCTGAGTATTTAATCATAATAGATTTAATAGCGCTTTCAATTTCTTGTGCTATTTGTGCATCATTAGTGGCTGTATCTGTTAAGTCTTGTGCTGGAG
>NZ_CALAEQ010000127.1 GCF_937891065.1 uncultured Lutibacter sp.
GCCTGCGCTTCTATAATTGCTAATAAATTAGAAATGAAATATAAACTGTTAAATTTTAGAATTTTGTAAGAATTGATTTAAATCAATAGCAATGTATGATGTAATTCATAATTTTTAAAATTATTGAAGTTGAAAAATTTGGACTTACTAAAAAAACGTATATAACTAGATGGTGTTTTGGTATATAAAATATGAGAAAACAAAAAAAGAGTTGTTTTAAAAACAACTCTTTTTAAATCTTTTAAAATTCTAACTTAAAGGAAATTCCCTTCTTCGTCAACTTTTACTTTTATGCGTTTATCTCCGTTCTTTAGTACTATTTTATACTTTTTTGAAATATCACCACCTTGATCATTGTCATGATAGCTAACTAGATAAATATCTTTTGCAAAAGTCCAATTTGGATATTGTTTTGCTACAGATTCAATAACGGATCTTGGTAGCGTTACATCTTTAAATCTTTCAACGGTTCTTAAAATATTACCATCTTTATCATATGCAGCAAGAATATAACCATCAGGAAGATAAAAGGACACTTCATAAGTGTCATACTCATCTGAATAATAGTCTATATCTTTTACATTAAATTCGGCTACTTTTTGTTCTAACATAGTAACAGGAATTGAAGCATTTTCAATACCTGTGTTGCTTAAGTATTTGTAATTTGTAGCACTTATAACAATCTCAGATAATTTTTCTGTTTTAATCTGAGCAAAAGATTGGATGGCGAATCCAAAAACTAATAAGCCTAGAATTAATTTTTTCATAACTTATATATGGTTTAATTAATAGTTAAATGTTTTTTGTTACTGCTAAGTTATTCAGCATTTAATTTTTATACAATGATGAGTATCAATTTTATTTTGAAAAAATATTTTTAAAATTTAATCATCTAAAATGCCAAAACTCACTTTTGTATTTACACGATAATCTTTTATTTTATTATTGTTTACGGTTACTTGCATATCTTCAATATATACAGATTTAATATTTTTAACTGTTTTTGCAACTTCATTAATTACATTTTGAACAGCATCCTCAAAGCTTACGTTTGAGTTTCCTAATATTTCAATAACTTTTAATACTGACATGGTATTTGTTTTAATGGTTAATAATATATAAAAGTATAGTGTATTATTTAAATGTGAAATGAGACAAATCAATATCAAATAGATTTTTCTTAAATAGAATAATTTCATTTTAAAATAAGGGAATTGTTACTATTAATAGTATGAAAGGTGATTTTAATCATGCTCGTTAATTGATATAAATCATTACATATACTATAAATAGTTTCTAATTTTATAAAATAAAAATTAGTGTCATGAAAAAAATAATCATAATAATAGGGTTGTTAGTTTTTACGGCTTGCTCTTCTATAAAATTTGTTGATAGTTGGAGAAATGAAGAAATAACCACTTTTAAACCAAAAAAATTATTGGTAGTTGGAATGACTGATAATCTTACAGCTCGAAAGTTTTTCGAAGAAGAATTGAAAGAGGCTTTTGCGCTTCGTGGTATTTATGCTGAAGAAAGTACCATTGTTTTTGATAAAACCTTTACCAAATCTAAAAAAAGTGAAGCTGAAGTGAATGAAATGATACAAGAAATAGCCAATAAAGGGTTTGATGCCGTAGTAATTTCTACAGTAAAAGGGGTTGATAAGAAAATAAATTATCCACCAAATTATTATTCAGTAGGATATCGCTGGTCTCATTTTGGGCATTATTACCTAAGATTTCAAGATGTTTATTACAATCCAGGATATTATGAATCATATACAGTATATAATGTAGAAACTTCTATTTATAATTTAAATGAAGATGAAAGTAAATCGTTGGTATGGATGGGTTCATTGAACCTTGTAGATCCACAAACAATTGCACCCACAGTAAAAAAATATGTCGCTAAAATAATTAGACAGTTAGAAATTGAAAAGTTGATAGAAAAAAGAGGCTAAAATAAAAAACTTTTCACATTTCTGTGAAAAGTTTTTGTCGGGGTGGCAGGAAGTCTGCTTTACCCTTTATGTTTTTAATAATCAAAAAGTTATGATTTTTCATTTACACTTGGTAACCGAATAGGTAACTTATTTGATAAGAACTTTTGTTTTATTATACCTTAAATTAAGGTGGGGCAAATATAATATGCTATTTATTATTAAACAAGTTAATTCATACTATTTTTAATAA
>NZ_CALAEQ010000128.1 GCF_937891065.1 uncultured Lutibacter sp.
ATATTAGACTCTTTATGCATTTAAAACTTTTTCGTAGCAGTAAAACGGATGTTCACTCTGATTTGGAAAATATATGTTTTCTAATTTTACGTAATTACGTTTTTCATAAAATAGCTGATTCCTTTTATTTTGACTAAAAGTGTCTAACCGAATAGAATTGTACATGTTTTTTGAAGCATAATTTTCAGCAAAATCCATTAATTTTTGAGCATACCCATTTCCTTGAAAATTTGGATGAACTGCTAAACGATGAAGGTATAAATTTTTGAGGTTTTTAGTCAACCATTTTACATTTATATATTCTTTATCTTCAATTTCAGTTAGCACAATAATACCTTTAATAATTTCACTTTCTTCTAGTTTCCAAATTTGCCCTAATTCAATATCTGTTTGTAAAACTTCTTTTGAAGGATACTTTTCATTCCATTGAAAAATACCATTATCCATCATATCATTTGCGCAACTTTTTGTAAGTGAATGAAGCTGCTTTAAATCTGATATTTTCACTTTCTTAATGGTCATTAAAAAATTATTTTCGAAGAATAAATTCAATACTATGCTTCACAACTTTAGTTAAATGAAATGGTAGAACTAGTTTTCCCCAAGGTTGAGTACATCCCAAAGGATGATTCATTTTATCAATAAAAATTAGTTCACTTTTAGGATTCCAAGAATGTAAATTTTTTGCTTCATTAGGTAAAACTACATCATCATTTTCTCCATGAATAATTAAATGTGGAATTTTTATTTTTGAAACTGCATTTTTTATTGTTAACCGTTCTTCATTGTCTTTAAAATTTTGATAGAACTGATATAAATGCGGCATTTGTTGAAGTGTTCTACTATTTAAAATATAGGAAACACCTTGTTTTTTCCAGCCTTCTAATTTTTCACCATCAGGAAATCTCATACCATAATCTGAAACTCCAGCCCAAGTAATCAATTTTTTTATTTTTTTATTTTCAGAAGCTTTTATGGTTACAATTCCTCCACCTCGTGAATGCCCAATTAACGTAATATTATTAATATCAATTTCATTTTTAAAATCTGGTTTCGTAGTTACCCAATCAATTATATCTTCTAAATCATTCAGTTCTTTTATAAAGTTATTGTTTCCAAAAGCTTCTAAATCTGGAAAGTCTATTGGATTTTCTAATGTTCCTCCATTGTGTGAAAAATTGAATTTTACAAAAAAAATTGATTTTTTTACAAATACTTTTGATGCTAAATTCCAAGCACCCCAATCTTTATAACCTTTATAACCGTGACAAAAAATAACTATTGGTTTCTTTTTATTGTCTTTTATATATAAAGTATCAGTAACTATTGGCTTTGTATGATGTGTACTTTTTACTATTCTATTTTTAATTATTTGCATATAAAATATTTAAAATGGTAAATTTTTATTTTCAATAAAAGGAACTGCAGGGTCTGAAATTTCATAGATTAAGTTTTTAATCTGAACCATAAAATCTTGTATTCTTTCATCTGTTACTTCGTAGTCTGTTCCTCTAAATTTATCTGAAAAATTCATTTTTATAAATCCTGAATTTAAATTTTTAAAGGAAATAACTCCGCTTTGTAATGGTGAAATTTGTCTGTTTATTTTTGATGTATACAAATATGAATATAATAGAACTTGCATTGCTTTTGTGTATTTATAATCTTCACTAATAACGCTAAAATCGTATATTTTTAATTGATTAGCTTCAACTTTACCTGTTTTATAATCAATAATACGAGTAACGCCATCTAGCTCATCAATTCTATCTACAATTCCTCGTAAATTTATAGGAAAATTTACACCTTCAACTATTATTTCAGTATTTAATTTTTCCTCTAAAGCTATAATTTTTAATTGTTTATTTTCATTTAGCAGTTGCATTTCCTGCTTTAAAAATCGGTTGATAAGATTTTTGCTTACTTCAAAAATTAACTTATTTTTACCTGTTTGTACATTACCTTTTAAATAGTGTTTTCCAAAATATTTTGTAAGTAAAAAATTACATTTTTTCTGCATTTCTGCAATATTTTCTTTCTTTAAAAACTTGTTTAAATATGGCAAATACATCTCTTCCAGAACATCATGTATAACTGAACCCATTGTGTTTGCAGCTATGATTTCTTCAACCTCATCATCTTCATATATACCTAATACTTTTTGTTCATAAAAACTAACCGGATTGTAAATATAAGTTGCTAATGCTGATGGTGAAATACCTTTTATAAATACTTCTTTTAGTTTTTGTAGTACCTCTTCCGTTTTTTCAATTTGAATTAATGGAACTTCTATATGTTGAACTTTTGGACTTATAATTGTTTTTGTAATTGATGGATTATTGATTTCGAGTTGGGTTAGAAATCTACTTTTTTCTCCTGATCCATAACCGTCATTTTCTGTATTATAAATCAAGTAAATATTTTTTGCTCTCATTAATAAGCGCTGAAAATGATATGAAAATATAGCATCTTTTTCTTGATAAGTTGGCAACCCGAAATGCTTTTTAATATCATAAGGAATAAACGAAAAATCGTTTTTACCAGCAGGTAAAATACCTTCATTTACGGAAGTAATGATAACAGTTTCAAAATCTAAAGCCCGTGTTTCAAGCATTCCCATTAATTGCAATCCTTGTAAAGGTTCACCTTGAAACGATAATTTTTCATTTTGCAATAGCTGATTATAAAATAATGTTAGAGTTTTTAAATCGGCTATGTGGTTGTAGGTTGAGTTTAGCGATTCTAATTGTTGAAAAATAGTATAAAATCGATATAAATATTCTTTTTCAACACCTACAACAAATTCCTTTAATTCGTTTAATAAACTACAGCATTGTGTAATTATAGCATTTATATCTGTTGAAAAGTCAAACAACGAAAATAATAATGAAAGTTCTTTTTCCTCAGTAACAGATATCCATTTTTTTAATGTTTCTAGCCCTAAAAATATACTGTTTTCACTTTTAATTTTAGTCCCTATTTTTTGAAGTGTTTCATTATATAACTTATTTAAAAAAGGATCATTTAAAACGTTTAAAACATCTTTATGGTAAAAAACCTGTTCTTCTACCTTATTAAATTTCTGTTGATTTAAATGCAGTTTAAATATCGCATCAAACAAACTCGCAATTGGAATATCTTTTAAAGAATATCCCATAGTAATATTAATGTTTTTTACATTGTTTGGTAAAGAGTTTAGCGCTAACGTTAATAAATTCTCATCAGCTAATACCAATGCTGTTTTATTGAAGTTTTCTAATTTAGAAATAAGCTCTCCTGCATATTTTATTTGTGTAATATTTTTAGGTGCTCCTATTAAGTTTATATTTTGATTGGTAATTTCTTCGTTTTCTATCCATAAAAAAGGATTATTTTGATAGTAAACCCACTCACTCTTATATTTTCTTAAAAAAACACCTGCTTCATTAAATTTGTTGAAAATTGTTTGATTAGCATCCCAATAAACTGAAGCTATATTGTTATTCAACAATTCCTGAATAATATACTCCTCAGCTTTATTAAGCGCATTAAATCCAACAAAAACAATATGTTTATCTACATTATTATTTATGTAAAATTCTAAATTATTTTTAGCTTCTTTATAAATAAGACCTTGGTATCCAAATTTATTATTTTTAAGTTTTTTATTTAATCCTTTATATAGAATGTG
This sequence comes from uncultured Lutibacter sp., assembly GCF_937891065.1. Classification (GTDB taxonomy): domain Bacteria; phylum Bacteroidota; class Bacteroidia; order Flavobacteriales; family Flavobacteriaceae; genus Lutibacter. Next base: position 3,671 of record NZ_CALAEQ010000128.1, read on the forward strand.
TAAATATTCGAAAAATTGAAGGTAATTTATTGCTAGTTGACTCGGTTTTTTATCTTGAAACCATTCCTCTAATTTTTTAACATCTCTTAAATTATTGAAAAAAACTTCTGAATTTACTAAGTAGCTATCTATCTCATTAAAATCATGTAGCGCAATAGTAGCCCATTGATAAAATGCATCAAAAGGCTCAATGTTTTCTTTTGGTAAGTTTTGTTTATAGATGCTGTAAAATTCGAATAGTAATTGTGTATTATCAATTAAACTAATATCTCCAATTTCTTGAATGTAGTTTTCAATACTTATAATTTTTGGCAAAAAAGAGGAAGTTGGTAATTTTTTAATAATTTCTTCTTTCAAAAATACGCAAGAACGCTGACTAGGAAGAACAAATATTAAGTTTTCATAGCCTTTTTGTTTACTAAATATATCGTCAACAACTCTTGAAATAAATGATATCATTTAATTTCTGTTTAGTTTATAAAAATAAAAAAACCATTCGTAAACGAATGGCTTTTTTATGATTAAAAGAGAAAGTTTAATTAGTTCATTAATTTTACTTCAACTCTTCTATTTTGAGATCTACCTGATCTTGTATTATTTGATGCAATAGGCATATCTTCTCCAAATCCTTTAGCTGTTAAATTGCTTGAAGAAACTCCTTTAGAAACTAAATAATTTTTTACAGCTGTTGCTCTGCTCTCAGATAATTCTTGATTACGAACTTTACTTCCAGTGCTATCTGCATGTCCTGATATAGAAAACTCAGCCGTTGAATATTTAGCCATTATTTTAGATACCTCATCTAATTTTACAGGTGTTTCTTTTTTAAATAAGTCATTTCCTGATTCAAAATAAACAGTTTTAAATAACTCTTCTAATTTAGCAACTTCAACTTCAGTAATTTCAGGACAACCATTGTTAGAAGCAGGACCCGCCTCGTTTACACAATTATCATCTTTATCTAAAACGCTATCTCCATCTGTATCTGCCCAAGGACATCCTTTATTTTCTTTTGGACCTGCTACTTCAGGACAAGCATCATCTTTATCTAAAACGCTATCTCCATCAGTATCTGGACAACCTTTGTTAGCTTTAGTACCTTTTGCATTTGGACAAACATCATCTTTATCAGCAATCCCATCTTCATCAGCATCTGGACAACCATTTAAAGTTGCTAAACCTGCAACATTAGGGCAATCATCTTTTGAATCAATAACTCCATCACTATCTGAATCTGGACAACCTTTGTACTCTGCTAATCCGAAAACTTCTGGACAAGCATCAAATTTATCATAAACACCATCTCCATCTGTGTCAGTACCACCAAATTTAATTACAAACCCTAAAGAATGTTGAAAATGTTGTACAATACTACTTTCAAAAGAATGTTTGTATTTTGATTCTAAATTGAATCCTAAATTATCTGAAAACCAGAAATTTATTCCTAAACCACCATTAAAAGTTGCAGTCCCTAAATCACCTAACCAAGTGTAACCTCCACCTACAGATGCATAAGGATTAAACCAAGAAGTATTACCAATAACTTTATTAAGGTCATACTTTAAAGCTCCATCTAAACCATAATAAGTATCTTCCAATATTGTATTGTCACCAACTTTAGTTATTTTATTTAATGTTCCAGCCGCTTCAAAACTAAAACCATCAGCTAAATATTTACTAACTGTAAGTTTACTTAATGATGGAATAATATTGTAATGGTCAGATGTATTAACAAACTCATCAAACCAAGCTCCATGACCTGCTAAACCAGGGTTAGTTGGGTAAAAATCTACCGCATTTACACCAAGGCCAATTTCCCAAGGATTGTTTTCATCTTGTGCATTAACATTGTTGAAACCAGTAATTAATAATAAAGCCAATAAGGCTACTTTTAAATGTTTCATTTTTATATAATTTGATTAATAATTATTTTTATTCTTTTTCAATTTAACTTATAGCTTATTTTACATACACAAAAACCACTTTATTTTAAAAGTGGTTTTTGCTTATGAAACTATCTTATTTAGTTTTTTTCTTTAATTTCAACTCTTCTATTGTTGAATCTACCCTCTTTAGTTGAGTTAGTATCAATAAAATTACTTTCTCCATGTCCTTTTGCAAATAACCTATTTACATCAACACCTTTACTTACTAAGTAGTTTTTTACAGCGTTTGCTCTCGCATTAGATAACACTATATTTCTTTCGTCTGAACCTACGTTATCAGTATACCCGCTAACTGAAAATTTAAATTGTAAATTATAATCTTGATTTAAAAGAACAGCAACTTCATCTAAAATTTCAGTAACACCCGGTCTAAATGAAAATTTACCAGTATCAAAGTTAATACCTTTAGCTGCTTCATCAACAGTTGTTTGATCTTGGAAATTTTCTGGACAACCTTCATTAGAAGCTGGTCCTGGAACAGTAATACACTTATCTAAAATATCAATTACACCATCTCCATCATTATCAATATAAGGACAACCACTATTAGGCTCTGGACCAAATACGTTTGGACATTCGTCTTCAGAATCTGTTACACCATCTCCATCTGCATCAGGGCAACCTTGTAATGTAATTAAACCTGCAATCTCTGGACAAGCATCATCTTTATCTGGAACTCCATCACCATCTGTATCAGGGCAACCATTAAATTCAGCTAAACCTGCAACATTAGGACATTCATCACAGCAGTCAGATATTCCATCATCATCAGCATCTGTATCTGGACAGCCATTGAATTCAGCTAAACCTGCAACACGTGGACAATCATCATCTCTATCTCTAATTCCATCACCATCAGAATCTGATTTTCCAAATCTCCAAACTAATCCTACTGAATGTTGGTACATTTCAAAATCTATTGGTGTATTAACTTTTTTATATTCACTTCTAAGTGTCATTCCAACATTGTCATTAAACCAAGCGTTAAATCCTGCTCCTAGTTTAAATCCTAAACCGCTTTCAGAACCTAATGAATTTTGTCCTACACCTGTATATAAAAATGGGTCAAACCATTTTGTATCTCCAAATACATTGTTTAAATCATATTTTACATTTAAGTCTAAACCAAAAAATGTTGCATCCGCACCAGAGCCCCAAGGCCTCCCAACTTCATTAACAGATCCTGCTAATTCTAGACTAAACCCTTTACCTATATATCTTCCAAGAGATATAAAAGGCATAATGTTTCCTGAATCTCCATCTTTAATATCAATGTAATTTGCTCCAACAGTTGTCATCCAAGGATGTCCTTCGTCCTGAGCGCTAACGTTGCTATAGGATACTACTAGCAATAAAGCCAATACGGCAATTTTTAAGTGTTTCATTTTCAAAAATTTAAATTTAATGTTCTTTTTTTTTACAATAAGCGATTTTCCGCCTAGACTTAGTGACAAAAATACAAAATTATCTTAAACATAGTGTATTTTTACTAATTTTCTATACTATATTCAACTTTTTACCAACCTTAACGAAAGCTTTTATTGCTTTATCTAAATGTTCTTTATTGTGAGCGGCGGATAATTGCACTCTAATTCTTGCCTTTTCTTTAGGAACTACTGGGAAAAAGAAACCTATAACATATATACCTTCTTCTAAAAGCATATTTGCCATGTTTTGAGCTAATTTAGCATCATAAAGCATAACAGGGACAATTGCTGAGTCGCCTTTAACAATATCGAAACCTTCATTTAACATTGCTTCTTTAAAATAGTTTGTGTTCCATTCTAGTTTATCTCTAAAAGAAGTGTTGTTTGAAATCATCTCAAAAACTTTTAAGGATGCTCCAACGATAGCTGGTGCTAAAGAATTTGAAAATAAATACGGTCTTGAACGTTGACGCAATAATTCTATAATTTCTTTTTTACCAGTTGTATAACCTCCCATAGCACCTCCAAGTGCTTTTCCAAGTGTTCCGGTAATAATATCTACTCTACCTATTACATTTTTCAATTCTAATGTACCTCTTCCTGTTTTTCCAATAAAACCTGCTGCATGGCACTCATCAACCATAACTAAAGCATCATATTTATCAGCTAAATCACATATTTTATCTAAACTTGCTACAATTCCATCCATAGAAAAAACACCATCTGTTACAATAATTTTAAAACGATGTTCTTTCTTATTAGCTTCTATAAGTTGTTCTTCTAATGAAGCCATATCATTATTATTATATCTATATCTTGAAGCTTTACATAAACGAACGCCATCAATAATTGAAGCATGATTTAATGAATCTGAAATTATAGCATCCTCATCTGAAAAAAGAGGTTCAAAAACACCTCCATTAGCGTCAAATGCCGCTGCATAAAGAATCGTGTCTTCTGTTTTATAAAACGCTGCAATTTTTTCTTCCAATTCTTTATGGATATCTTGAGTTCCACAAATAAAACGAACTGATGACATTCCAAAACCATGAGAATCCATGGCGTCTTTTGCCGCTTGAATTACTTCTTTATTGTTTGATAATCCTAAATAGTTATTTGCACAGAAGTTGATAACTTCTTCTCCAGTACTAATTTTTATTACTGCATCTTGAGATGTTGTTATAATTCGTTCAGATTTGAATAAACCCGCTTCTTTTATGTCTTGTAATTCTTTTTGTAAGTGTTGTTGTATTTTACCGTACATTTTTGTTTGTTTTTTTACAAAATTATTAATTTTAAACTTCTTCTACACTAATTTCTGAATTAATATAAACCAATAATTTTTTTTCAATTGAATAATTTAAATTTTCTAAGGTTTTTGCGTAATTACTAATTTGTTGATGATACTTTTTATCAGGTTTTCCAGTTTTATAATCTATAATAATAATCTTATTGTTTTTTACAACCAACCTATCTGGAATTATTATTTTCTTGTCTGATGTTACAATTTCTTGTTCATTATAAACCTGATTGTTTTGTTCGAAATAGCTATACAATAGTTCATGGCTTACAATTTTATTTATAATTATTGTTATTTCATTTTGCTGAAATTTAGTTATTTCACCTTTGTATACATATTGATTTACAACATTATAAATATCATCTTTAGTTTTAATTTTTGATAAAATTTCATGAATTAAATTACCAAATCCTATAGCTTTTCCTTGCTCCGTTTCCCAAAGTAATGATGAATTAGCAACAATAGAAATATTATGATTTTTCCAAGAATTTGTAATAAAACTATTTTGGGTAGTTGTTTTACTCTCAACTATTTTCGGAATGTTAATTCTTTTTCTATCACCAAAACTATATTCACTTTTTTCAGAATCCCATACATTTAATTCTTTTAAAAAATTTATAAAAAGCCCTGATGAATGGTTTAGATTTTCTTCATTTTTTACAGATATGCTATTTTCTGAAACAATATACAATTGTTCTATTGGCCGTGTTAATGCAACATATAATATATTGAAATTATCTAACTCTAACTCTTCTCTTTGATGCTTATATAAGCATTCTCCTTGTTCTCCAACATAATTTAATTTGTTACTAGCATTTATCAAAATCGATTTTATTGAACTTGTTTGATTATATGAATACCAAACTGTTGGATTAATCTGTCTATAAATCTCAATATTATACGGATAAATTACAACAGGAAATTCTAAGCCTTTTGCCTTATGAATTGTCATAATTCTAACTGCATTTTTAGTCTCAGGGGCAACAATACTCAATTTGTCTTTTTTTAATTCCCAATATTCTAAAAAGCTATGAAGTGAAACTTGTTTCTTTTGTTGAAACTCAAAAACAACGTCTAAAAAAAATTGAATGTTTGAATCTGATTCTGTTACCAAATTAAAACTTCTTATAATATATTCAATACTTTCATAAAACGGACTTTGAATAAATTCGTTATAATTAAAAAGCACATGATGTTTTCTCAACGCTTCAAAAAATTGAAGGTTTGTTAAATTTATAAAGTGACTAAAGAATAAATGTTTTTGTTCCTTTATTTTTAAATATTCAAATAAGAAATATAATAATTTAATTTTATACTCTTTATTTAAAGGGTTTTGAAGCACGTTTAGCAAATCAATAATAAAACTCACTTTTGAACTATTTCCCAAAAGCAATGTTTCTGAAGAAATAATTTCAATTCCGTTTTCTGATAAATAGTTTGCAACTTCAATTCCTTGTTTTCTAGTTCTTACCAACACGCAAACTTCATTTTTTTCAAAAGAACTGTCTAAATTATGGATAATTTCTAATACTTTTTTAGGGTAAACCAAGTCTCTTTCTTCATCATCTTTTTGCTTTTCCACAAAAGATAATTGCACATAGCCACCTTCTTTTTTAGTGGTTTTTTGACTATTTCCTTCTAAAAATAAGTTACTAAAACTTTCGTTGTTTAAAAATTTTGAGATATGCTTAAAAAAGGAATTATTAAAATTTATTATTTCTGAATAACTTCGAAAATTGGTTTCTAAATTAGCTCGTGTTTTTTCTACTTGAAATGGATTGTTTTCAATATTTTTTTCATCAGAAGAAAGCTCAATAAATTGTTCTGCTTTACCACCTCTCCATCTGTAAATTGATTGTTTTGCATCGCCAACTAATAATAATTTCCCTTGTTCACCAGCTTCATTTTCTGATGAAATAACATTATCTATTAACGGTATTAAATTTTTCCATTGCAATTCAGAAGTATCCTGCATTTCGTCAATAAAATAATATCTGAATTTTTCACCTAAACGTTCATAAATAAAAGGTGCTGGTTCATTTTTAATTGTATCATTTATTCTTTGATTAAATTCTGCATTCAGCAAAATATTGTTTTCACTTTTAATCTCCTCTAAAGCACTATTTATATAATTTAAAACTGCTAACGGAATTAAACTATTTAAAATTAAATCATTCAATGTCTTTTGCTGAAATAATAATTCCGACTCATTGTATAATGTTACCAACTGAGGAATAATAGCATCAATTGCATTTTTTACAGAAGAGGATTTAGACTTTGAATAAAATGTTTCTTCAATAATATTTTTTTTGAAAGTATTTTGATCAAAAAATGAAGCTTTTTTATAAGAAACCGTGAGTACGTTAAAATGCTTTGGGAATTGAGAATAATAAAAATCTTTATCGTCAACACCACTTTCACTAATAATACTAAGCCCTTTGTTTCCAATTTCTAAAAACGCTGCTTCAATTTTTTTGTTTTCTTTTTTAAGTTTTTCCTTTAGTATTTTGAATTCCTGAATTGAGATATTGTTTAATGCTTTTAAATGCTTGGCATGGTTTTCATTTAAAATTATTTTAGCAAACATTTTAAGTTCTTTAGAAATATCCCAGGCTTTATCGTCATCTAACTTTTGAAGCGAATAACTCACCAACAAATCTGTCAATTCTTTATGTTCACCAATTTTAGAAATTACAACATCAACTGCTTCATTTAACAAACTTTCAGCATCCATTTCAACTTCAAAATTCATTGGAAGGTGTAAATCATGTGCAAAAGTTCTAATTAATTTATGGGTAAAACTATCAATGGTAGTAATACTAAATGCTGAATAATTTTGTAGAATAGCATTTAAAATTAATTGAGATCTGTTAAAAACGGTTTCTTCTGTTAAATTTGTTTCCATACAAATCACAGGAAGCATATCGTTTGCTTCTTTCTCTGAAAACGATTGAAGATTTTCAACAACACGCGCTTTCATTTCAGCAGCAGCTTTATTGGTAAAGGTTACTGCTAAAATTTGTTGAAATTTATAAATATTCGTGCTTGATAAAAGAATTTTTAAATATTCTTTAACCAATGTAAAGGTTTTTCCGCTTCCAGCTGAAGCGTTATAAACTTGAAACGAAGTTGCTTGTTGCATTCATAGAAATTAGAAATGCAAGTTAATAAATTATATACGTTTTAATAAAATTTTATCATCATCCTCTCCATTTAACTTTTGAGGCGCTATTTAATTTAAAAACCAACCCAAAACTATGTTGAAAATAATCAGTTGCTGTAGATGTAGGATTATGATTATAATCTGACTGAAAATTTAAACCTACAGAACTTGAAAACCAAGCATTAAAACCCCAGCCAGCAGCAATATTAAAATTATTCGTGTCACCAATTTTAGAATATCCAAATCCTGAAAGCACATAAGGATCAAACCAACTAGTTTCTCCAATTAATCGGTTTAAATCATATCTTAATTTTGCATCCATTGCAAAAAAAGAATCATTTAATAATACATCTCCAGTATTATAACCAAATCCTTTTTTAATTTTATTTCCTGATGCTGATAGTTGTAAAGAAACTCCCTTTTTTATGTACATAGCCGTAAAAACTCTAATAGCGCCGCCGGACATATTTGCATCTTTAAAAATATCTCTAAAAATACCAGAAATACCATCTGGTGTTCTAATATTAACTACATTAATACCACCTCCAACAACCCAAGTGTTATCTTCATCTTGTGAGTAAAGCAAATTATTTATCAAAAAAAATATTAAAAAAAGAAGTCCTATTCTTTCATGAATTCTATTATTCATATCTCATTTAGGGATTTTTTATTATAAAATTGAAATACAACACATCTGTTAAATTTTGTAAAAAGTATTATAACTGATTAAAATTTAAAACAGTATAAAACTATATTCTATTTACATACTTTATAGCTTTTGTAAAATCTTCTAAATCGTTATTATTTAAAATTAAATGAATGGTTTCATCTGCAACTTTTTCCACATTATCTATAGGAAAACCAAGGCCAACACAAATACTTCTTAATACTTTTGCCTCATCTCCAGACACTTCACCATCAGCATAAATCATTTTTCCTAAATCGTATAAATGTTCAATACGCTCATTATAATTATGTGGTGTATGTACAGAATACTCTGAAGGATTTTGAAGAATTTCATTATATTTATCTTCTAATATATGAAACCTATTAGCCAACCTTTTTAATAATTTTTCTTCTCCTTCTGTGATTACTTTATCAGCCAATGCTAATCTTACAACACTTGCAAAATGCTCAATATTTCTTTTTTGTTCTCCACTTAAATTATAATCTGATAATCCCATATAATCACTTTTTATAGCAAATATAAAAAAATCATCAAAACAACCACTATTTTAAAAGTTAGATTAGTGCTTTATTGGATTTACTTTTTTAATAGCGTTTTTAAAATCTTCAATGTCAGGCTCTTTTAAAAAGAATTTAATCGCTTCTTTTACTATTTTTCTAACATTTTCTAAAGGAAACCCTAGCCCAACTGCAATTCTATCAAGCATTGATGTTTTATCAATAGTTGGGTTTTTATCTAAAAATAACATTTTTGTTAAATCATATAAACACTCCAAGCGTTTTTCATAACTTACTGGTGGGTTTACAGGATAATTCTTAGGGTTTTTTAAAATTGCATCAAACTCATTTTTGTTAATATCAAGCCTCACTGCCAATCTTTTTAATAATTCCTGTTCTTTAGCATCAATTTTATTGTCTAATAATGCTAATCTAACTATGGTCGCGAAATGCGCAATGTTTTGTTCATGAAGTCCTGTTGGATATAAATCTGATATAGACATAACTTCTGTTTTTATTAATTCATTCTTATAAATTTAAGGAATTCTCATTTAATATTTCGCTTTTTTCTATAAAATGCTACCTTTGGCAAAATTTGCAACTTTTGAGCAAACAACATATTATTAAAATTTACGAGCAAATTGTTCAAGAAAAACAATTAGTCGATTACTTATCAAAAGAGAATCACCATTTTCAAATTACGAATTTGGTTGGATCTTCGTTGTCTTTTGTTATTTCAGAAAGCTTTAAAAAAGTTGAAAAACCATTCCTATTAATATTTAATGATAAGGAAGAAGCTGCCTATTATTTAAACGATTTAGAACAACTTTTAAATGAAAAAGATGTCCTTTTTTATCCAGGTTCCTACAGAAGACCTTATCAAATTGAAGAAACCGACAATGCTAATGTTTTATTACGATCAGAAGTTTTAAACCGAATAAATTCTCGTAAAAAACCCGCCATTATTGTTACGTATCCTGAAGCACTTTTTGAACAAGTTGTAACCAAGGCTGAACTAAACAGAAACACATTAAAAGTAAACGTTAAAGATCAATTAGGGTTAGATTTTGTAAACGAAGTTTTGTTTGAATATCACTTTAACAGAGTCGATTTTGTTTCTGAGCCTGGTGAATTTTCAGTAAGAGGTGGTATTATTGATGTGTTTTCATTTTCACATGACGAACCTTATAGGATAGAATTTTTTGGTGACGAAGTTGATAGCATCAGAACTTTTGATGTTGAAACACAACTTTCAACTGAAAAATTAACTAAAATTAGTATTATGCCCAATGTTGAATTAAAAACATTGGTTGAAAAACGAGAAGCTTTTTTAAAATACATTTCAGATAAAACTGTTATTTTCTCAAAAGATGTTGAGTTACTTTCAAATACACTCGATAAACTTTTTGTGAAAGCCGAAGAAGCTTTTACAAAGTTATCATCAGTAATAAATCATTCAAAACCAAACGAATTATTTTGTGATGGAAATCTTATAAAAAAACAATTACAAGATTTTACGTTTGTTGAAATTGAAAATATTCATCATTCAGAATCCCATAAAAAAGTTCCCAATAAAGTTGGGAATAACGTTATACAATTCAATACAAAACCTCAGCCTTCATTTAACAAACAATTTGAATTGTTAATGGAAGATTTTCATAAAAACACTGAAAACGGATTCAAAAATTATTTGTTTTGCGATTCACAGAAACAAGCTGATCGTTTTCATGATATTTTTAAGGATATTGATACCGAAATTCAATATAAAACATTGGTTTTTCCATTATACCAAGGCTTTATTGATGTTGAAAATAAATTAGTTTGCTATACCGATCATCAAATTTTTGAGCGTTATCATAAATTTCGATTAAAAAATGGGTACGCAAAAAAACAATCCATCACTTTAAAAGAATTAACCAACCTTGAAATTGGCGATTTTGTAACACATATTGATCACGGGATTGGGAAATTTGGTGGGCTTCAAAAAATTGATGTTGAAGGAAAAAAGCAAGAAGCTATCAAATTAATTTATGGCGATCGAGATATTTTATACATCAGCATTCATTCGCTTCATAAAATTTCAAAATATACTGGTAAAGATGGAAAAGCACCTAAATTATACAAATTAGGTTCGGGTGCTTGGAAAAAATTAACCCAAAAAACTAAATCTCGCATAAAACATATTGCATTTAATTTAATTGAATTATATGCAAAACGAAAAGTGCAAAAAGGTTTTCAATTCAATCCAGATAGTTATTTACAACACGAATTAGAAGCAAGTTTTTTATACGAAGACACACCTGATCAATCTTCATCAACCCAAGATGTAAAAAATGATATGGAAAAAGAACAACCAATGGACAGATTGGTTTGTGGCGATGTAGGTTTTGGGAAAACCGAAATTGCTATTAGAGCTGCTTTTAAAGCTGTTGATAACGGAAAACAAGTGGCTATTTTAGTACCAACCACTATTTTGGCTTATCAACATTTTAAAACATTTAGTGAGCGATTAAAAGAATTCCCTGTTGTGGTTGATTATTTAAACCGATTTAGAACGGCTAATCAACGAAAAGGAGTTTTAGAAGGATTGGCAAATGGCTCAGTTGATATTGTTATTGGAACCCATCAACTCACAAATTCAGCCATAAAATATAAAGATTTAGGTTTGCTAATTGTAGATGAAGAGCAAAAATTTGGTGTAGCAGTGAAGGATAAATTAAAAACACTGAAAGAAAATATTGATACGTTAACCCTTACGGCAACTCCAATTCCAAGAACATTACAATTTTCGTTAATGGCCGCAAGAGATTTATCTATTATAAATACTCCACCGCCAAATAGAGTTCCTATTGAAAGTAATGTAGTCCGTTTTTCTGAAGAAATTATTCGTGACGCTATTCGATATGAAATTCAACGAGGCGGACAAATATTTTTTATTCATAATAGAATTGAAAACATTAAAGAAGTTGCTGGTTTATTGCAACGTTTAGTTCCTGATGCTAAAATTGGAATTGGTCACGGACAAATGGAAGGTAAAAAATTAGAAGGCTTAATGCTCGCTTTTATTAATAATGAATTTGATGTGTTGGTTTCTACAACCATTGTTGAAAGTGGTTTAGATGTTCCAAATGCAAACACCATTTTTATTAATAATGCAAATAATTTCGGCTTGTCAGATTTGCATCAAATGCGTGGAAGAGTTGGGCGATCAAATAAAAAAGCGTTTTGTTATTTTATTACACCTCCATTTCATATGATGACTGATGATGCTAGAAAAAGAATTGAAGCTATTTCATTATTTACCGATTTAGGAAGCGGAATTAATATTGCAATGAAAGATTTAGAAATTCGTGGTGCTGGTGATTTATTAGGTGGTGAACAAAGTGGTTTTATAAATGAAATAGGTTTTGAAACCTATCAGAAAATTTTAAATGAAACTATTGAAGAGCTGAAAGAAAATGAGTTTAAAGATTTATATAAAGATGCTTCAGAAAAACCAAAAGATTATGTGAGAGATATTCAAATTGATACTGATTTTGAAATCTTATTTCCTGATGATTATATCAGTGTTATTTCAGAACGTTTAAATTTATACAATCAATTAAGTGACCTGAAAACAGCAGAAGATTTACAAAAATTTGAAAGTCAATTAATTGATCGTTTTGGAGAACTTCCAATACAAGTTGTAGATTTATTAGATAGTGTTCGTATAAAATGGCTTGCCAAACATTTAGGTATTGAACGCCTTATTTTAAAGCAAAAAAGAATGATTTGTTATTTTATTTCTAATCAACAAAGTTCATTTTATCAAACAACAATTTTTACGAATATTTTACAATTTGTTCAGCAAAACAGAACCATTTGTACCATGAAAGAAAAAGAAACTAAAAATGGTTTGCGTTTATTATTAACCTTTATTAAAATTGATTCCGTTAAAAAAGCGTTGGCAACTCTTCAAAATATTGAGCATTGAAATAAATGCTAAAAAATAATGATTAAACAGATGAAAAGCGAACATTTAAAACATGTAATTGAACTAAATATAGCTGTGCTACTAGTTAGTACATCTGGTCTTTTAGGGCGATATATTTCAATGCCACCACCTGTAACAATTTGGTTACGTTGTTTGTTAGCTGTTGTAATTTTAGGTGCTTATATTTGGTATAAAAAAATAGATTTAAAGGTTGAACGTAAAAAAGACTGGGTAACCATTATTTTAAGTGGATTGTTTTTTGGAGCTCATTGGATAACTTATTTTTATGCATTACAACTTTCAAATGTTGCTATTGGAATGCTTTCTCTATTTACGTATCCAGTAATAACTGCGCTATTAGAACCTTTATTTTTTAAAACAAAACTAAATGTAAAACATGTACTTTTAGGTGTCATAGTTTTAATTGGTGTTTATTTTCTGTCCCCTGAATTTAACATTGAAAATAATCATACAAAAGGAGTACTCTTTGGTTTAATTTCAGCAGTTTTTTATGCGATTCGGAATATTTTAATGAAGAAAAAAGTAGCTAATTACCATGGTTCTATGTTAATGTTTTATCAAATGTTAATTATTACGTTGGTTTTATGGCCTGTGTTATTTATTTTTGAAGTAAAACCTACAACAAACGATTGGCAAGCATTGCTAGTTTTAGCTTTAGTGACTACTTCAATTGGGCATACATTATTTGTGATGAGTTTTAAGAATTTTTCTATTAGCACAGCAAGTATTATGAGTAGTGTACAACCAATTTATGGAATTATATTTGGGTTCTTGTTATTAAACGAAATACCTTCAGGAAATACATTAATTGGAGGTTTTTTAATTCTTACAACGGTTGTTATTGAAAGTATAAATTCACGTAAAAAAAAGTAGTATGGAGTTTTTTAGAATTATTGATAAACAAGTAACTGAAGAAATTATTCAAACTAGCATAAATCCAGAAAATTTAGAAAAATTTACAGATTCTATGTTTTTTTTGGAAGAAAACGACAATAATTTTAAAGGAGGTACGCTTTGGGGTGAATTCAATATTAGTTATGACATAATAAAAGGTGGAATTCGTTTTACATTATTAGATTGTCCAAATGCTTTATCTTGGACAATTACCACAGGTTTTTCACCTGAAAAAACTAAAATTATAATTCATTCTACCATCAACAGAACTCAAAAACCAGCAGAGTTTATTGAAGAAGTAAATGAGTTTTTAGACGAATGGGAATCGGGGTTAATTAGCCAATTTTAAATAGTAAACTCCATTTTATAATAATCATTAACGTCAATCACCAT
>NZ_CALAEQ010000129.1 GCF_937891065.1 uncultured Lutibacter sp.
GTATATGTTGGATGTGCGTGTGATGAACGCGCAATATCTTCAGATGAAGCTCTAAATTCCATAGCAATCACGGCTTCAGCAATCATATCAGCAGCTCTGGCACCAATCATATGAACTCCTAAAATTTCATCGGTATTAGCATCGGCTAATACTTTTATTTGCCCATCAATATCCATACTTGCTCTTGCTCTACCTAAAGCACGCATAGCAAAAGTACCAGATTTGTAATTTACACCTTCCTCTTTTAATTGTTCTTCAGTTTTACCAACACAAGCAACTTCAGGCCAAGTGTAAACAACACCTGGAATTAGATTGTAATTAATATGAGGTTTTTGACCTGCAATTAATTCAGCAACCATAGTTCCTTCTTCTTCAGCTTTGTGTGCTAACATTGCGCCTTTTACAACATCGCCAATGGCATAAATATTTGAAACGTTTGTTTGTAAATATTCGTTTGTTTCTATTTGTCCGCGATCAGAAACTTTAATACCAATAGTTTCCAATCCTAATCCTTCAGTATAAGGTTTTCTTCCTACAGAAATTAATGTGTAATCACCTTTAAATTCAGTTGGCTCCCCTTTTTTGTTGTCAGCCGTAACTACAACTTCATCTCCATTGTTTACAACTGAAGTTACTTTATGACTTGTAAAGAATTTAATTCCTTGTTTTTTTAATGATTTTTGCAATTCTTTAGATAACATTGCATCCATACCAGGCGTAATTGTTGGCATATATTCAATTACTGAAACTTGCGAACCTAAACGGCTATAAACCGAACCTAATTCTAAACCAATAACTCCACCACCAATAACAATTAAATGTTTTGGTATTTCGGTTAAACTTAATGCTTCAGTTGAGGTTATGACTCTTTTTTTATCTAATTCAATAAAAGGTAATGTTGAAGGTTTTGAACCTGTAGCAATAATAGTTTTTGAAGCTTCAATAGTTTCAGAAGTTCCATCTTCTTTTGTAATAATAATATGAGTGGCATCAGAAAAACTTCCAAAACCATTAAACATGTCAATTTTGTTTTTATCCATTAAATAGTTTATTCCGCCAGATGTTTGTGCAACAACTTCATTTTTACGGGCAATCATTTGCTCAAAGTTTACTTCTAAACCTTTTACCTCAATTCCGTGTGTTTTAAAGTGTTTTGTTGCATCGTAATAGTGGTGCGAAGAATCTAGTAATGCTTTAGATGGAATACACCCAACGTTTAAACAAGTACCTCCAAGCGTATTGTATTTTTCAATAATAGCTGTTTTTAATCCTAATTGTGCGCAACGTATTGCGGCAACATATCCTCCTGGTCCTGAGCCTATAATGGCAACGTCATATGTGTTCATAGTATAATAGTAAAATTAGAACACAAAAATAGAATTTTTATCTATCTCACAGTTAAAATATCAACTTATTTTATATAAATACTACAAGTTAATTATTGAATAATAGAAGTAATATGCAGTTAGTCAATTGTTTATAAATTGTAAATATACTAGGAGTGATAAATATCATATAAATGGTTGTGTTATTTGTTATAATAAACCAATTATTAGTAATTTATATCCAATTGTTTATTTTTTTTAAAAAAACACTGATAGTTAGGGGGTTAACGGTTTTTTGCAGTATATTTGTTTTTAATTGAGATAAATGTTCCCCACAGATGTCCAAAATTTTTGACCCCACAGATGTTAAATAATACTTTTAAGAGTGTTGTTTGTTTTAGTGGACTTTTATATAAAATTTTTTGATTACCCCAAGGGATACTGTTTATGCTTTATGTCATTAGTATTTATGACTCTGTTATATGGAGTTTTTGTTGACAAGTTTATTTAAATATAAAAATTATGAAAAAAAATTACACTTCTTTGTTTAAGATAAGAAATATAGTATTAACTGTCTTCAGTTTGTTTATTTTTAATATTATAATTGGTCAAAATTCAAATTTAATTCAAGTTTCAGAAAGTGACTTTGAAACTGGGCAACTGAATAGAAAGAGTGAAAAAGGCTCAGTAGTTTTATCTAGGTCAAATAATGTTGAGAAAAATAATAATCAACGCTTTTTTGAAATTGCAAATGCAAAAGTTCCTACGATGTATGTTGATAAAGGGAATGTTCGTAAAGTTTCAGAGGGAAATAAACCAATCAAATTGAAATCTAATGATCTTCAATTAAATTCTCTATTGAATTCTAAAAATGAAATGTTCGAGTCAGTTGAACTAATTATTGTGAAACTAAATCAACAAAGTGATTTAAATAAATCAATAAACGTATCAAAACTTACTGAATTTAAAAAGCTTAAGTACATTTTCGTAAAATGTAATTTTGAATGTTCAAGCAGTCAAATTCAGCAAGTAATTTTAAATACTAATCAAGATATAATAGTCTATTATATTGTGACTAAACAGTCATAATTAACAATAACATTTAAAGTAAAAGAATATGGGAAAGCTCTACTCTAAAAAGTTTTATTCTTACAAAAATATAGTTCAACTAGTTTTAGTTGTTTTTACTATTTTAACAATTAGTTTTAATGGTTATAGTCAGGTAAGAGTTGATTTTGAACCAAGAACATCTGTTAATTCTCCAAATAAAACGATTTATAATATTAAGGGAGATTTTACCATGATTGGTAATACCAACCTTACGTTAGAAGATTATGGGAATAATACGAATAACAGTAATAATGATATGGAGTTTGTTGATGAGGATGGAGACTCAAGTACTGATAATTCTTCGTCTGCAACATTTTCATTTTCAACAGAAAATGGGGCAAATCCAGATTGTTCAAATATTATTTATGCCGGATTGTATTGGTCAGGGAGAGGTAATTCAAGTCTAACAGAGGTTCAAAAAAGAACTATAAAATTTAAAAAAGAAGGAGGAAGTTATCAACCATTAGTTGCAGCACCTTCTAATATTAGATATCCATCTGGTGATGCTAGAATGTATGCAGCATATTATGAAGTAACTGATTTGTTGCAGTCTGGCGGATCTGGTGAATATTGGGTAGCAGATATGGCAACATCTGAAGGTGATGGAGGAGGTACAGGATATTATGGTGGATGGGGTATGGTTATCGTTTATGAGAATTCTAAAATGACTTGGAGAGATATAACTGTATTTGATGGTTATGCATATGTTTGTGGGAACTGTGAAGAAAATTATGAAATTCCAGTAAATGGTTTTCACGCTACTGATGAAGGTGATGTAAATGTGAAAATTGGTATGATGGCTGGTGAAGGAGATAGAGGGATATCTGGTGATTATTTTCAAATGAGGAATACAAGTAACACTTCATGGGTACATTTACAGCATACAGGAAATACAACTACAAGTTCTACTAAAAACTTTTTCAATTCTTCAATTCAAACAGGAGGTAATCCAAGAAACCCAAGTATTTTAAACAATACAGGTCTTGATATTGCCATGTTTAATCTTGACAATTCTACAAAAAATCTAATTACTAATGGACAAGAAACCACTAGGTTTAGATATGGAACAACTCAAGACACCTATATTATTTATAATGTAACATTTGCTGTTGACGCTTATGTTCCTGATGTTCAGGCTCTTATTCAAGTTGATAGCCCTCCAGGAGCTGTAAACGCAGGTGGAGACATTGAATATACAGTAAAAATATATAACAAGGGTAATGAAGAAATTGATTCATTTATAGCTTCTATTCCAGTCCCATTTACAACACATACACCAAGTATTGAGTCTTATACAAACAATATTTCAGGTAATACAACTGCTCCTGCAATCGTAGGAAATAATTTTGTTTGGAATATTGGTACACTACCAATACCAGCTAGCCCAGATACTGTATTAGCAACTTTTACATTTAAACTAACAGCTACCGATAATTGTGCTCTTTTAGCAAATAGTTGTGGTGGTAAAATATATTTAGATGGATCTATTAGTGGTATAGGGAGTATTTCAGGTACTAATTTAAATCAAAGTTTAATACAAGAAATAACAGGAAGTTGTAATGGAGAAGTAATTTCTACACCATTAATTACAGAAATCATTCATGATTGCGGTACTGAATATGAAACTATTTCTTTAAATTTTTGTGATGTAACAACAGTTACGGTATCAGACGTTGAAGAAAGCTTCCCTCCAAATTCAAGATTTTATAATGAATATCCTCTAGATGATAATTCTATTGAATATACAACAATATTCCCAGGAAATGGGACTTACTACGCATATCCACCAGGAAGTAGTGCCTGTTATTTTGAGTTTAGTATAAATATTAGGAATAATTCTAATATACCGAGTACTAGTCCTATTAGTTATTGTCAGGGAACTTCAGCAATACCCTTAACCGCAACAGGTGATAATTTATTATGGTATTCTGAATCTACAGGAGGAATAGGAAGTGCAACAGCACCTACACCATCTACAGTAGAAGCTGGAGTAACAACTTATTATGTGAGCCAAACAAAAGAGGATGAGTGTGAGAGTTTAAGAACTTCATTAGTTGTAACAGTTGGTATTGCGCCATATGCAGGTACAGATGGAACTTTAACATTATGTGAAGGTTATACACCAAGCGAGTCAGAGTTATACAATGCTTTAGGTGATGCACCAGATGCAGGTGGAAGCTGGAGTCATGTTGGTTTAGTTTTTACTTATACAGTTGGAGCTACTTCACCTTGTACGGATGCAGATACTTCGATAGTGACGGTAACAGCCGAGCCAGCAAAATCAGCAGGAACAGATGGTACATTAACAATTTGTTCAAGTGAGACCGTAACAGCAGCAGAATTATTCACTTCTTTAGTTGGAACACCAACTGCAGGAGGAACATGGAGTCCAGCATTAGCAGGAGCAGGTAGTTATACCTATACCATTGCAGCGACAGATTACTGTCCAGAATTAACAGCAAAAGTTGTAGTAACAGCCGAGCCAGCAAAATCAGCAGGAACAGATGGTACATTAACAATTTGTT
>NZ_CALAEQ010000130.1 GCF_937891065.1 uncultured Lutibacter sp.
ATATTCATTTTATTTGGTTCGTCTTATATTGAAAGAGTTCCAATTGCGGCGTTAGTAGGAGTTATGTTTATGGTAGTTATTGGAACTTTTGAATGGAGTAGTTTTAGAATTTCAAATAAAATTCCAAGAACCGATTTATTCGTTTTGATATTGGTTTCAGCTTTAACCGTAATTTTCGATTTAGCGATTGCTGTAATTGCTGGCGTTATTGTTAGTGCCCTGGTTTTCTCTTGGGAAAATGCAACCAGAATTAGAGCACGAAAATCTTTTAGAGAAGACGGAACTAAAATTTATGAAATTTGGGGACCACTTTTCTTTGGTTCAATAACAACTTTTAATGATAAATTTGATGTTAAAAACGACCCGGATAACGTTGAAATAGATTTTATGGAATCACGTATTAGTGATCATTCAGCTTTAGAAGCTATTTTTAATATTGTTGAAAAATATGAAACTGCAAGTAAAACAATTCACTTAAAACATTTAAGTGAAGAATGTAAAGTTTTACTTCATAAAAGCAATCCAAAATTTAAAGAAGTCATAATCAATGCTATTGACGATCCAAGATATCACATAGCTGAAGATCCAGAAGCGTTTAATTAACTGGATAAACAAAAACTATTTATTCAAATATTTTTTTTATAAAATTCAATTTAGTTTTAGAATAAGGTGAATATTTTAATGGAGGTTCAAAGAAAGTAGGCTTCGATAAAATACTTTTAAAATGTGAAAATTCATTAAAACCATATTTTCCATGGTATGATCCTGTACCACTATTTCCAACGCCTCCAAAAGGCATATTGCTATTTGTAAAATGCATTACGGCATCGTTCACTGCACCACCACCAAATGAAATTTCATTTAAAATTTTATTTTTTATAAAATTATTGTTTGTAAATAAGTAAAGCGCTAAAGGTTTAGGAAGTGATTTAATCTTTGCAATCATTTCATCTAAATTAGTATATGAAATAATTGGTAAAATTGGACCAAATATTTCTTCTTGCATTACCTTATCTTCAAAAGTTATGTTGGTCATTAAAGTTGGTTCAATATATCTTGTTTCAATATTGAAATTTCCACCGTAATAAATTTTAGATGAATCTATTAAATCAACTATTCTTTGGGTGTTTTTACGATTGATTATTTGTACATAATTATCATTTTCAATCGAATATTGAGCTTTTTTAAGTTCGTCAACAGCTAATTTTAAAAAATTTTCTTTTTGAGATTCATGAACCAAAACATAATCGGGTGCTATACAAGTTTGCCCTGCATTTAAAAACTTAGCCCATATTAACCGTTTAACTCCAATTTTTAAATTACAATCTTCTGTAAAAATTGCTGGGCTTTTTCCCCCAAGTTCTAAAGTTACTGGTGTAAGATTTTTAGCCGCGGCTTGGTACACTATTTTACCAACAGCTGGGCTTCCAGTAAAAAATATTTTATCAAACTTTTGATTTAATAATTCTGTAGTTTCTGCAATCCCACCTTCAATTACTTTTAAAAAGTGAGGTTCAAAATTTTCATTTATTAGTTTCGCAATAATCGAACTTGTATTTAACGATAATTCACTTGGTTTAAGTACTGCCGTATTGCCTGCTGAAATAGCAGCAATCATTGGGCCAAATAATAAAATATATGGGTAATTCCAAGCGCCAATAATTAAAGTTACTCCAAGAGGTTCTGGAATAATATAACTTTTGGCTGGCATATTTAATAAGTTAGTTTTAACCTTTTGCCGTTTTCCCCATTTCTTTAAATTTTTGCAGCAATTGTTTATTTCATGGTAAATTAAACCTATTTCAGCCGTGTAATTTTCGGTAGATGATCTTTTAAAATCTTTATAAATGGCAGTGTGTATTGCCTCTTCATTATATTTTAATAATTTTTTAAACTTTTTTAGTTGCGAAATTCTAAAATCAAAACTTTTAGTTGCATTACTATTAAAAAATTCTCGTTGGATTTCTATAATTTCTTTCATAACCAATAACCTTAAATTTAAACGAATATAATAAATAACTACGTCTGTTTTAAATTAAGAGTTGACTTAATTCTTTAATTAAAAGGAATTCTAATTTTTTATGAAAGTTATTATAAATGCGATTGATAATTTATGATATTTTTTAACCAATTATTTATAGGATTAGCTTAAAGGCACATATAACAAAAAAGGCTCTCATAGTATGAGAGCCTTTTTTTATATAAAGCATTTAGTGCAATTTTAAAATTTTATGGGCAAGGTGTTAATGAATACGTTGCTCCATAAGTACTCCAACCCCCAGGTATACTATTTAACTGGTCTTGACTTACTTGAATACATTGTGATGGGTTAGGGCTAATACCAGCATACGTATTTAGATTAGTTAAAGCAGGGCAATTACTAACATCTAAACTAGCAAGCTGGGTACGATAAGCATATATATAATATAATGCTGGATGATTACCTAAAACTAAACTGGTAAGCGAATAGTTATATTGGCAATAGAAATAACGTAAACTTGTCGCTCCACTTACATTCAAACTTGTCAATTGGTTAGAACCGACATCAAAATTATCCAAAGCAGTATTAACACTCAAATCCAAGCTAGTAAGCTGGTTGCTGTAGGCATATAAATATTGTAATGCAGTACAGCTACTTAAATCTAAGCTAGTAAGTTGGTTGTATGTAACATCTAAATTTCTTAATGCAGTATTATTACTTAATACCAAACTGGTAAGTTGGTTACTTTGAAGGTGTAAATTTTGTAAAGCTGTTGCTTGACTCACATCCACGCTAGTAAGTTGATTATTCCAGGCATATACAGTGCGTAAATTAGGATTAGCACTGAAATTTAAGCTAGTAATTTGGTTATTAGCGATATATGCATAGTCTAAATTAGGATTAGCACTCACATCCAAGCTAGTAAGTTGGTTGTTATACATATTAAGAGAATATAAAGCTGTTGCTCCACTCAAATTTAAACTAGTAAGTTGGTTATTATTAATTTCTAAATATCTCAAATTAGGACTACTACTTAAATCTAAACTAGTAAGTTGGTTGCTATTGACATATAAATATTGTAAAGCTGTTGCTCCATTTACATTCACACTAGTAAGTTGATTGCTCTGGGCCTCTAAACGATACAAATTAGAATTAGTACTCACATCCAAGCTAGTAAGTTGGTTGTTATAGACACGTACTTGGTATAAAGCTGTTGCTCCACTCGTATTCAAATTAGTAAGTTGATTGCTCTCTGCATATACATATCGTAAAGATGTTGCTCCACTCACATCCAAGCTAGTAAGTTGATTTTGCCAGATATATAAATATTGTAAAGCTGTTGCTCCACTCACATCTATGCTAGTAAGTTGATTGTTGTCGGCATATATAGTTCGTAAATTAGGATTATTACTTACATCTATACTTGTAAGTTGGTTATAACGGACATCTAAATAATATAAGCTAGTATTATTACTCAAATCCAAGCTAGTAAGATCGGCGTCGTAGGCATATAAATATTGTAAGTTCGTAAAATCTTCAATCCCAGTTAAATCTGTTACATTTTGGTATTGTATATTTATAGAACTTAAAGTATTAATACTATTGGTACGTACATAATCGTCAAGTACATCATCACGATTTATATCAATCAAATATTGTTCAAAATTATCATCTGGTACATAGGTAAATTGAGACGTTGAACATCCATTCGCATCAACTCCTTCTCCAAATGGAGTATTAGGACATAAATCTACATCATCCATAAAACCATCACCATCTGTGTCTCTTTCGCTATCAGCACACCCGTTTGAATCAACATAGGCACCATACGGCGTATTAGGACATAAATCATCAGCATCGGTTACACCATCTCCATCATCATCTTTTTGATAATCAGCACAACCATTATAATCTACTGTTGCTCCCCAATAAGTATAAGGGCAATCATCTCTATCATCCATTACACCATCATTATCTGAATCTCTTTGATAATCGGCACAACCCCAGTAATTAACAGAGGAGCCAGATCTAGTATCAGGACATTGATCGTTATAATCACTTACGCCATCACCATCTGAATCTTTTTGATAATCAGCACAACCATTGTCATCAACTGGCCAACCATTTGAAGTATTAGGACAGTCATCTCTATCGTCATTTACGCCATCGTTATCTGAATCTTTTTGATAATCAGCACAACCATTGCTATCAACTTCTTTATTAGGTCTGGTATTATTACATAAATCAATATCATCTGGAACACCATCACCATCAGCATCTTGAACTACATATTGAAATAGTGCAGTTACATTTTTATTTGAATCTAATTGCACATATAACGTGCTATCAAATTCTGAAGGATTTGTTTGATCTCCAATAATCCAACCCTGAAAAATATAATCCTCAGCCGGTATTGCTATTAATTGAACAATATTACTATTAGGTTGATTAATAGTAGCTATAGTCCCAGAATTTGCTGGTACAACACTTGTTGAAAGATTAAAATTCGTGATTGTTTCTTCAGGAGCACACGAATAGACAAACAGCAGTAAAAAAAATGCTTTAAAATAAGTTTTCATAGATAGTTCTATTTGATTTTTAAATAACTTAGACGTACTTTTTCACACAAAAGCGTAAAGTACAAATATAGAAGTTATTTTTAATGAATTGTAATAAATAATAAAAAAAAAATATTTTTAGAGAAACCAAGTTTCATAATAGCTAGCAAGGTATTTAAAATAGTAATTCATAATTTTTTATAATGTTGAAAAATATGAAACTGCAGGAAAAGTAATTCATTTGATTCAATTAAGAGAAGATGGTATAAAAGGAATCCAAAATTTAAAGAAGTCATAATCAATGAGATTGATGATTTAAGATATCATTTAACTGAAGGTTTAGGAGTATTTAATGAGCTTCATTTAAGAAAGAAATCCAAGCAGTTTTGGTATTTAAATTTTTCAAAATAGCATTGTCTAATACTTCAATTTTGGAAATTTTGTTGAGTTTCATTTTTTTTATTTGAAAATCTAACCGAGCATTCTTATCATCTACTTTTAAAGAAAGTAGTTGTTTCCAAAAGGAAGAATCTATTTTTATAGGATGTCCATTTTTACCTTCAAAATTTGGAATAACGATACTATTTTTTGTATCAATAATTTTTTGAAGTTCTTTTGAATTTAAAATAGGAATATCAATATGATTTAAAAGTACATTGCAGGTTGAATCTATTGCTGTTAAAACAGTTTGCAGCGTTGAAAATGAACCTAGTTCAGGATGTTGGTTTATGGTTATTTTAACTTTTAAATTTTGAAAATCTACATAGTTATTAACTGCATTTTCAAACCAAGGAATTGCATCAAAATAATAAAGGTAATTGTAGCCTAATCCAATATATACTTCTGAAATTGTTGTTTTTGAAATTCTGTTTAGTTGTTCTAAAATCCAAAAAGTATGTTGATATTTTAACAAACCTTTATCTACACCCATTCTTTCTGATTTTCCACCAGCTAACAGTACAAAAACGGACTTATTTCCCATAGTATTCTTTCAGTAGTTCAGCAGCAATACTAATGGCTATTTCCTTTGGTGTATGACCGCCTAAATCTAATCCAACCGGACAATGAACGGGTGAAATACCAGCCTCAAAATTCAGTTCGTTTCTTAGCATATTATTGAACTTATTCTTTTTGGTTTTACTTCCAATTAATCCAATATAGTTGGTTTCAGAATGTAATGCTAAAGCAGTAATTTCAAAATCTAATTTATGATCGTGCGTCATAATTACCACATAACAATTTGATCCCCAGTTTATGTGTTGTTTGTATAAATCAAAATCAATAGCAACGTAATTAATACTTTTATCTATTTCAATAGTATTTCTCCAATTATCACGTGTATCTAATAAGGTAATATTGAAAGGAGTATCTTTTAATATATGGCAAATTTCAATGCCAATATGACCTGCGCCAAATAAAAATAATTCAGGAGTTTGATTCATAGGTTCAATAATTAATTCAACTTTTCCGCCACAACATTGTTCAAATTCAGGGCCTAAAGTGTATGAGAATTCTTTTATTTTATTTTCATTAATTGCAATTACAGCCTCATCAATTACTTGAAATTCTAATTTTCCGCCACCTATAGTTCCGAAAATTTCTTTTTGCTTCGTAACAATCATTTTTGAAGCCACTTTGCAAGGAGCAGAACCTAAAACTTTTGTAATTGTTACTAAAGCAATAGGTTGTCTTTTAAGCTTAAAATTTTGTAATAAATCTATCCAGTTGTTCATAAAATTATACTAAACCATGGTCAGATAAAGGTAAATTATAATATCGTTTTCCTGTTGCTTTAAATATAGCATTTACAATAGCAGGAGCAATAACAGGCACACCAGGTTCTCCAACACCAGTTGGTCTATCTGTACTTTCTACAATTTCCACATGTACCTTTGGAGCTTGATGAATACGGGTCATTTGATAATCATGATAATT
>NZ_CALAEQ010000131.1 GCF_937891065.1 uncultured Lutibacter sp.
TTATTTTCTGGTACACCTAAATTTTCTTTGATAAAAGTAGTCATTTTATTGTATAAATGTAACCTTGTATTTTTGCCTTTATAAATTCCGTGAGTTCTATCAGGGTAAATTGCGTGATCAAAAGGTTTGTTGGCTTCAATTAATGCGTTTGAAAATCGCATGGTATTTTGAACATGCACATTGTCATCACCACTTCCGTGAACTAATAAGAACTTTCCTTGTAATAAGTTGGCAAAGTTTAACGGTGAATTATCGTCGTATCCACTCGGGTTTTCTTGAGGTGTTTGCATATAACGCTCTGTATAAACTGAATCGTAAAAGCGCCAGCTTGTAACAGGAGCAACAGCAATGGCCATTTTAAATACGTCGTTTCCTTTCAATAAACAATTACTTGACATAAAACCGCCGTAACTCCAACCCCAAATACCAATTTCATTTCCATTTATATAGGATTTTTTCCCTAATTCTCTTGCTGCTTCAATTTGATCGAGTACTTCGTATTTCCCTAATTCTTTATAAGTAACTTTTTTAAAATCAGCCCCTTTAAAACCTGTTCCTCTACCATCAACGCATACAACTATATAACCTTGGTCAGTTAAATGTTGATACCAATAATCATTTGCTCCATTCCATCTATTACTAACTGATTGTGAGCCAGGACCAGAATATTGTGTCATAAATAACGGATATTCTTTGTTTGAATCAAAATTTATTGGTTTTAAGATCCAAGCATTAAAATCGCCATTTTTAGTTGTAAGTGTAAAGAATTCTTTTTTTGCTAGGTTGTAATTTTCTAAATCTTTTGAAAGTTGATTGTTATTCAAAACTTCTTTCAATAAATTTCCTTCACCATTGTAAAGCGTGTAAATTGGAGGTGTGTTAGCATCAGAAAAAGTATTTATAAAGTAGTTTGAATTTTTACTGAAAGAAGCATCATTTGTACCAGAAGCATTTGTTAAACGTTTTTTATCTTTTCCGTTTAATTTTATTGAATAGATTGTTCTGTTAATTGATCCATCTTCAACCGATTGGTAATAAATAGTGTTAATTTTTTCATTAACGCTATAAAAGTTAGTTACTTCCCAGTTTCCTGAAGTAATTTGATTTATTATTTTTCCTTCATTTGAATAGTAATAAATATGATTAAAACCATCTTTTTCACTTGTCCAAATAAAACTATTGTCTTTTAAGAAAGTTAAATTATCATGAATGTCAATATATGCGTTATCGGTTTCATTTAAAACTACTTTTGAACTGAAATCTGTAGCATTTATAAAATATAAATTCAAATTATTTTGATGACGATTTAAAGTAGTTGCACATAAAATATTTGCATCATTTGTCCATTTTAATCTTGGAATATATTCGTACTCACCTAAATCAGTTGTTGCAGTTTTTTTAGAAGACACATTGTAAATATGAAGTGTTACTTCCGCATTTTTTTCACCAGCCTTTGGATATTTAAAAACTTGTTGTGTTGGGTATAATTCTTTACCAGTAATATCCATTGAGTATGTTGGAACCTCAGTTTCATCAAAACGTAAAAAAGCAATGTTTTCACTATCTTTACTCCATTCAAAAGCTCTTACAAAGGCAAATTCTTCTTCATAAACCCAATCGCAAATACCATTAATAATACTGTTCTTTTCCCCATCAAAAGTGAATTGAATAATTTCGTTATTCTCTAAATTTTTAATAAAAATATTGTTATTTTTCACATAGGCTACTTTTTTACTGTCGGGAGAAAAAGTAGGTTCTTGTATTTTTTCTTCATCAATAAGTTGCAATGATTTTGAAGCAATATTATACACGTAAAAAATACCAAAACTAGAATGACGATAAATTTGTTCTGAATCAACACCTAAAATTAATTTCGTTTCATAGCTATTAAAAGAATAGCTTTCAAAATATTTTAAATCAATTAAATCTCTGCTATCAACTATAGTTTCCACTTTTTCTAAAGTAGCATAACTATATTTATCAACGGTAGTACTTTGTGATTCTCTATTGAAATTTTGAAGTGTATAGAAATCACCATTCATTGAGTTCAACGAATTCATCCTTTCGGTTCTAAAAGTACCATCCCAAATTTCTTCTATTGCAATATCTTTTTTTTGTGCAGTGGCTAGTGATGTTATAGCTATAAAAATAAGAAGTATTTTCTTCATCAATTATGATATATTTAAATAAGGGTCAAGTTTAAGAAAAATTTAGCAAAACATACCTGAATTATATCATAAAATTAACAATATATGTAATTTGTAGTATTTTATTTTTATTAATTTATCTTTGCTTCTGGACAAAAATTTATAATAAAATGTCAAAAATAGTTGATGGATTTTCAAAATTCTTAAAGTTAGAAAAGGTAAACTGGTTAGTATCAACATTTTTCAATGATGATAGCAAAGTAAAACAAGTTTTAATGCAATATTGGAACTCAAATCCTTTGCTTCAAGATTTACATGATGATTTTATTGAAAATACTATTTCTAATTTTTATTTACCCTTTGGAATAGCACCAAATTTTGTGATTAATGGAAAAGATTATACAATTCCAATGGCAATTGAAGAAAGTTCAGTAGTTGCTGCAGCATCTTTAGTCGCTAAATTTTGGAGTACACGTGGTGGATTTAAAGCATCTGTAATTTCAACTACAAAAATTGGTCAAGTGCATTTTATGTATGAAGGCGATAAAACAGCGCTTGAGAATTATTTTAATTCAAAAAAAGATAGTTTATATAAAGTTACTGAAGATATTACCCAAAATATGCGTAAGCGTGGTGGTGGTATTTTAGAAATTGAATTGCGTGACAAAACTGAAGAACTAGAAAACTATTATCAACTGCATGTTACTTTTGAAACAGCTGA
Organism: uncultured Lutibacter sp.; assembly: GCF_937891065.1. Lineage (GTDB taxonomy): Bacteria > Bacteroidota > Bacteroidia > Flavobacteriales > Flavobacteriaceae > Lutibacter. The sequence continues at coordinate 2,869 of NZ_CALAEQ010000131.1, forward strand.
TAGTATGGGCGCTAATTTTATAAATTCTTGCTTGGAAGCAATTGCTAAGGATTTTGAGAAAGAAGATATTCAAATAGTCATGTGTATTTTATCCAATTACGTTCCTGAGTGTTTAGTTCATGCTGAAGTAAGTTGTAAAGTTGAAGAACTCTATGCTGAAAATTCAGAACTATTAGCTCAAAAATTTGTGCAAGCTATTCAAATTGCAAATGCTGAGCCACATAGAGCAGTGACACATAATAAAGGAATTATGAATGGAGTTGATGCTGTGGTTATAGCAACAGGAAACGATTTTAGAGCTATTGAAGCTGGTGCGCATGCATATGCTTCGCGAAGTGGGAAATATAAAAGTTTAACAAATGCGTCAATAGAAAATGGTATTTTTAAATTTTGGATTGAAATTCCGTTAGCTTTAGGAACAGTTGGTGGATTAACATCATTACATCCATTATCAAAATTGTCATTAAAATTATTAGGGAATCCTTCAGCAAAAGAATTAATGCAATTAATTGCAGTAGCTGGTTTGGCTCAAAATTTTGCAGCTTTAAGAGCATTAACAACTACTGGAATCCAAAAAGGACATATGAAAATGCACTTAACAAATATCATTAAACAGTTAGGCGCAAGTGACGAAGAAAAAGAATTTTTAATTGATTATTTTGAGCATAAAACTATTACACACAATGCTGTTGTTGAAGCTTATAATAAGTTAGTTCAGGATAAATAATGAAAAAATATTACAGCAACGGAAAACTATTATTAACAGGCGAATATTTTGTACTTGATGGCGCAAAATCGTTGGCTGTTCCAACAACTTGTGGCCAAGATTTAGTTGTTGAACCAATTAATGAACCACAATTACTTTGGAATAGTTATACAAATGATGGTGAATGCTGGTTAGAAGCAATTTTCGATTTACCAAAATTGCGTTTGGTAAGTGCAACTTTTGAAGCAGAAGAAGATGGAGGGAATGATAAACTTGCTGAAAATTTAAATAAAATACTTGTTGAGACCAAAAAACTAAATCCGTCTTTTTTAAATTCTGATAAAGGGTTTTCAGTGAAAACAAATCTTACATTTCCTAAAAATTGGGGATTGGGAACTTCTTCAACTTTAATTATTAATATTTCTAATTGGGCGAAAATTAATCCGTACAAATTATTAGAACATACATTTGGAGGTAGCGGTTACGATATTGCTTGCGCTCAAAGCAATTCACCAATTTTATACACAAAAAACGGATTTGATCCAATTATTGATAAAGTGGCGTTCAATCCTTCATTTAAAGATCAATTGTATTTTGTGTATTTAAACAAAAAGCAAAATAGCAGAGAAGGAATTCAGCGTTTTAAAAAATTAAAAGGAAATTTAACTTCAGAAATAGCACAAATTTCAAAACTAACAGAAGAATTTTTAATTTGTAAAAATTTAATAGATTTTGAAAAATTAATAACTGAGCACGAGCAAATTGTTTCAAAAACAGTTCAATTAAAAACAGTTCAAGAACAATTATTTTCAGATTATTTCGGACAAACAAAAAGCTTAGGAGCTTGGGGAGGCGATTTTATTTTAGCGACAGGAAATGAAGATACTATCAATTATTTTAACAAAAAAGGATTTGAAACAGTAATTCCTTATCAAGATTTAATTTTATAAACAACGTCAACCTGAACTTGTTTCAGGTTCTCATTATATGATTCTGAATCAAGTTCAGAATGATGAAAAGATGATACAAAAAATAGAAATGAAAAAAAAATTCATAATAATTGGAGGTGGTGCAGCAGGTTTTTTTGCTGCTATAAATATAGCAGAATTAAATCCTGATTTAGAAGTACTAATTTTAGAAGGAAGTAATAACGTGTTGCAAAAAGTAAAAGTAAGTGGAGGTGGACGTTGCAATGTAACTCATGCTTGTTTTACACCAAATGAATTGGTGGAGTTTTACCCAAGAGGTAAAAAAGAACTTCGCGGACCTTTTCATCAATTTAATACAGGTGATACTATGGAATGGTTTGAAAATAGAGGTGTTGCTTTAAAAATTGAAGATGATAATCGGGTTTTTCCAGCATCAAATTCTTCACAAACTATTATAGATTGTTTTTTAGAAAGTGCTAAAAACGCAGGGGTGATTTTGAAAACAAGCACAAGAGTGGAGGCTATTGAAAAAACAGCAGATAAATTTGTTGTAAAAACGAGTTCTGAAAATTTTACAGCAGATTATGTATTGGTTGCTTCAGGAAGTAATTCTAAAGTTTGGAATATGACGGAAGCTTTAGGGCATACCTTAGTTCAGCCAGTTCCGTCATTATTTACCTTTAATATTGCAGATGCTCGATTAAAAGATATTCCTGGAACTTCTGTTCCAAAAGCTTCAGTAAAAGTATTGAATTCGAAATTAAATGAAGAAGGACCATTATTAATTACCCATTGGGGATTAAGCGGCCCTGGAATTTTAAAACTGTCAGCTTGGGGAGCTTTGGAACTGCATCAAAAAGACTATCAGTTTGAAATAGAAGTAAATTGGTTGTCCAAAAAGTTTGAAACAGTGTTAGATTTTTTAAAATCTGAAAGGAAAAAGAATTCTAAAAAGCAAGTGATTTTGCGTTCGGTTTTTGATGAGATTTCAAAACGTTTCTGGGAAAAATTTGTTATTGCTGTTAATATTTCATTCGATACTCAATGGGCGCAGTTGAATAACAAACAATTAGAAGATTTAGCAAAACAACTTACACAAAGTGTTTTTAAAGTAAACGGAAAAAGTACTTTTAAAGATGAATTTGTAACTGCAGGTGGAATAGATTTAAAAGAAATAAACTTTAAACGTTTTGAAAGTAAGTTGCATCCAAATTTATTTTTTGCTGGTGAAGTATTGAATATTGATGCTATTACTGGTGGATTTAATTTTCAAAATGCGTGGACCAGTGGTTGGATTGTGGCTAATTCAGTTGGGAATTAACTAAAGTTTTATTCTGAATAACCACACAGAGCCTGTCGAAGTGTTGCTTCAGAATCTTATAAAATAAAATCGAATTATTATAAGATCTTGAAATTCAGGCTGATAAATTGTTTAAATATCTATGCTAATTGACCTCTATGAGGTTTTAAAGCATCTCTATAAGTTTTCATGTCAACTTCATCAACAATTATAAATGCTATTGTGTGCATTTCTGAAATAACTGAAAGGTTTATTTCATAAAAATGTAGTTTTTCAATGTTCGCAAATTCTTTTAAGTGAATGCAATGGTGTTCAGCGGTTTTTTTAGAAGTAGCTCCTCTAAAATCCCAAATAAGTTTTAGTTTTCTATTCAATTTTTAACATTTTAACTGTGACTAATATAAATAAGTAAGTCACCTTTTTCAACAGAAATTTCAACTTCATTTTTAGAAGCTTTATTTCTAGTTCCAATACGTTCTCCAAAGGTTAATGTTTCATTTTTAATAGGATATAATAAACCTTCTGTGTGTACACCGCTAGCTATTGGAAGCGGAATTAATGAAATATTTTTCCCGATTATATTCGTTAAATAGATAGTTTCTTCTATGAAAAAATACTTTCCAAAATCATCAAAAAAAGTGATGTTTAAGCCAATTTTCCATTGTAAAGCAGTACTAATATTTCCTAAAAAATGGTCATGTTCTTTTCCGCTTCCTCCATAAACATCAATATCAAAAAAACCACGGTGTTTTAATATCTGTAATGCTTTTTCAAAGTCAGTATATTCCTGATTGGGTGTATTTATAACTTCTACAGTTGTAGGAATGTTATGTATAGAGTCAAAATCTCCTGTTACCAAATCGGGAACAATATTATTGGCTTCAAAATAATTGTAAGCACCATCTATAGCGCAAACAATATCGTATTGTGATAAATCGGGAAGATTACTTGGTGCTGAACCGTTTAGTAAAATAAATGCCTTTTTCGTTTTCATAGATTACAAAAATAACAAAAAAGGCAATATAAAATTAATTTTCTATTTGAAGCTTTAAAAGTCTTTCTTTATAAGATGTATTTCCGCTTAAATCAAATGCTTTTGAAACATATTTAATAGCATTTGGATAATCTTTTACAGATTCATAATAATCTGCTAAAGAATCGAATGAGTTGGCACTTTTCGGATAGTATTTAACGCCCATTTCAAAAAATAATTTTGCTTTTTCAGGGAATCCCATTTGCAAATTCATATAGCCGTAACCATTAAAAAGTTCTTCGACCATTGGAGGAACAGGGTATTCGTAGTTTTTAAAATAAATGACTGCTTGATTGTTTAAAAGCTCAAACAATTCACTTACAGTAGTTTCAGGATTGTTATATTTTTGTGGGTTTTTGAATTGAAACCAGTTAAAATTAAAAATTAAGCCATCTCTAATTGATGGTAAAGGAACTGTTCCGTGTAAATCTTCAGGATATATTTTCCAAGAAAAATTTAACCCGTTTTTAGTATTGGTTTTTGCAAGAGTTGAAAAAACGATAATAGAACGTGCAAACAAGGTGAACTCTGATGTGTCTTCCATAACATTATCTATGGTTACTTTTTCATTCATCATGTGTAATTGTTCAGCCGCAAGTGACATAAAAAGCGATTTACCTTCAAAACTTTCTGTTTGTAATTTTTCTTTAGCTTCAATTAATAATTTTTGATTGTCCCAATCTAAACTAGGGTCAATAGCAATGTAATTTTTAAATAAATGTTTGTGATTTACCAACATATTTATAGTGAACAAACCAGCATAGGAATGTCCAATTAAAGTTCTGAAGTTGGTAGTTGGATAGTTTGCATCGACATAAGGAATTAGTTCGCTTTCAATGTATTGGGTGAATTTTTCTGCTCCACCAGTTTCCTGATCCATTTCTGCTCCACGCCTCATTTTTATTTGAGAAGTTGTTAAATCTCTAGTTCGGTTTGTATTATTTGGAATTCCAACTAAAATCATATGGGGCAAATAATGCCCCCAATAATTGTTGTAAACAGTTTTTAAAGTATTCAACATCACACCTCCATCAAGTATAAAAACTACAGGGTATTTTTCATCACTAGTTGGATTATAATTTTCGGGAAGTTGTATCCAAATAGTTTTTTGTTCTGAAAAAGTTTTTGAAAATATTGAGTCTTTAATTAATTCTGCTTCTAACTGATTTGATTGAGCTTTTGTGTCTAGGAAACATGTAAAACTAATTATTAAAGCAAAAATTATAGTTAGCTGT
>NZ_CALAEQ010000132.1 GCF_937891065.1 uncultured Lutibacter sp.
GTTTTTTTCTTTTTTTACTGTTTTAAATTCAATACTTAAATCAATATAAATCTACTATTTAATCTTTATAGGGTGTTCGGTTTCACGCGAGCGCGTATTGTTTTACTTTTTAGTTATTAGACAAGACTAACTTTGAAAAAAGATTGATTAATCAATATTATTTCAAATATCTATTCTATTTTATACTATTATAGTACGTTACTTTACGTTACTTTAAAATCCTTCTTCAAAGTTTAAGGAATATTTATCCAACAAATACCCAGTTTTAAAACTCCTAATTTCTGTAATGGTATTATGTTCAGCATCATAAACAACCTCAACAAAGAACTTATCTATTGCATAACAGTTGCACCTTTCACCATTACCAATATAGTTATCTAAGAAAGTACCTAATTGATTAACGGCTTCCATTTGCTCGTTTAGTTCTAATGTGTTGAATTGATATAAAGTCATTTACCAACCAACTTCGCAAATTTCCAATGTTGGCTGAGGGTAATTCCTTAATATATTTATTAAATAAAAACTATAAGTAATTGATTTTATTCCGAATCAAGAATGTTTTTATTCATCATTTCAATAATTCCAGATCGGTCGTAATATGTATAATATCGATCAATTAAATTATCTTTATTGAAATGCGCTGCAAAATTCATTCTCAATTTCACAGTACCTTCCTGATATACAATTTCATTAGAAAAATAAGAGATAACCATCACTCCAGTTAAACCAGAGTATGCCATTGTTTCTTTTGCAATAACAGGTAATTCTACATTATCTGTATACGTCATGGATTGCACTCCAGATGTTTCTTTCCAATTTTTCCACCAATCCAAAACATTTGATTTTCCGCTTAATTTTGTTCTAGTACCTGCGTCTCCATCTGGAAAATAAAACTCTACATCTTCAGCCAACATAGTTCCCCATGAATCAAATTGAAAATTGGTAAGTTCTGTTAATGCTTTAGCTGCAAGATTAGAATACTCAGGAGAAGCAATTTCATAATTTGGATTAATACTAACAATTGTTTTTTCAGGAGGCGATTCACACCCAATAGCTAGCATAGCAATTAAACAAGCCATTAGCAAAGGCTTTAGCGATTTAAACTTTAGTTCTTTCATATCTTTGTTATTAATTCTTACTCATTTGGCTTTTCAGATTTCGCCCCGTTTTTTTATGGTTTCTAGTCTCCACTTTATCAACTAAAATTAAAAAAAAAAATTAATTTCTCACACTTTATTTTTTAAATAAGTGGAATTGCTATAGTAGACTGGACAGTTAGTTAAGATATTATTGCTAGAACTTAAATTAGCAAAATGTCAAGAAAGGGAAATTGCTGGGACAATGCAGTGGCTGAAAGCTTCTTTAAATCCTTAAAGGTAGAATGGTATACAAAAATAATTACAATGTCTATTCGGATGCTGAAATATCCATTTTTAAGTGGATCGAGACTTGGTACAATAGGAATAGAAGACACTCAGCTTTGAATTACAAAACTATAAATGAACTTGAATTAGAAATCAATAACCAAAAACTAGCAGCATGATCTTAACCTAGTGTCCATTTTTTGTTGTATATCCATTTCCCTTGTTTTCTTGGTTATGTACCCACCTTGATTACAAACAAAGTCATAACCTTTAAGGATTACGGCTTTTTTTTTGAATAAACCATTTAAAAATAATTAAATTAGCTTGTTTAATTTTTCTACAAAGAAAGTAATTACACCACAAGTTCACAATCAAACACCTAATATGAACAACAAA
>NZ_CALAEQ010000133.1 GCF_937891065.1 uncultured Lutibacter sp.
AAGGTTCATAAAGATATGGATTCATTAATGAACGCATCAATTATGACATCTTTAGCAAATGATAATAAAAATTTAGATGCTACCAAATTAAAAGCTATCTTTGATACAAATTATAATGGTTTAGAAAATGCAATAACTAAATCTTTGAGTAAGGCAAGATTTAATAATAACATTAAATTAAATGGATTTGATAGTGGTCAAGAAGCATATAGAAATTCTCAATCAAGATGGAGTTAAATGGCAGATGTAAATAATTCATATAATAATTACGTTAGATTTGTACTTAAATCTACTTTTAAAGATAGTCTTATTATAAAAGAGCCTATTGGGTGGAAAGATGATGATTTAGAATTAGATAGACATAAAGATTATCATGGTATTTTCACAAACTTCACTAATAATTTAGAGTTTACTAATGAGGCAAAACAATATATAAATGATGCCTATGAAATATATGGTATTAATGAAGATTTATTATTAATAAAGCAAATTACAAAAGATGATGGTACTGATGTAGTTTGGCAAACAAGATATACTGCATACGCAGATTTCAATACACTTGTAAATGAAGAAACTACACTTTCAATAAAATTTAATTCTAATAATTTAGCCGAATTAATAAAATCACACGAAAGCGATGATTTTGAAATAGAAACCGAAGAAGATATTGATGGTAATGGAATAGGTACAATAGAAACTAATAGTGTTGAAATAAAAGGTAGAGATATATCGCAAGTAGGTGAAAGCATCTTAAAGAAAGATTTAGCAGATTTTACATTTAATTATAGTGGTCTTGGATTTAATTTTTTTAATGGATTCAATAATTTATTTGTAGGTTTAGAATTTACAGTACTTACAGATATAGTTTCAAGAGGTTCTGATAGACATTCAAGCGTAGATGTTTGGATAGTTGGTGATGAAAATGAGAAAGCATCTAATATGTTTTATGTTGACCAAACAGGAACATACGATGCTAATCTTGAAGGTTTAGATGTAGAATTGCAATTTGATTTAGATTTTGATTTAAAAGGTAATGTTTCAATATCTTTTGAAAGATTTAAGTGGAATGATACTTTAGGTAAATGGGAAGCGAATGGTTCACATCCATTAGGTGATTATGAAGGCGATTATGTAAATTCTACAAATTTCACATTAAATGAAACTAATACATTTTTAGATGTTGGTTTCGATGAAGGTCTAATGTTAGTTTTTAAATCAAATTATGTTTATGGTTTCCCTACATCAACAATAAAAATAAATAAGCATACTTTAAAAGTAAATGAAAAAACACGTTATGAATCTTCACCAAATTTAGATTTCTTATTTAATCACGATTTATCAAACAGATTACTTTATATAATAAGTGGTAATGCTAATTCTTATTATTCTAAGTATTTTGGTAATACAAATATGCTTGATAGTAATGGTAATCAAATATATGTACAAGATGGTGAAGGTGGTTTAATAGGTGTTATGAGTGGTTTATGGGCGAGAGCATTTGTTAGAGATACTGACAAATATAAATCTTTAACAATATCATTAAAAGATAACTTAAACTCTAATCATTCAGTTTTTAATACTGGTATTGGAATCGAAACAGTTAATTTTAAAGAAAGAGTAAGAGAAGAAGATTTAAGATATTTTTATCAAAATGAAGTTGCAGTTAGATTACCATTACAAATAACAAAAGTAAAACGTACTGTTGATAAAAGTTTATTCTTTAGTGGTATGAGTTTTGGTTACGATAAAGCTGGTGATTATGAGGATTCAATGGGGTTAGATGAGCCAAACACAAGAACAGATTATGTTACACCAATTAGAAAAACCATAAATAAGTTTATAAAAACATCTAAAATACGTACTGACGAATACGGTCTTGAATTAGCACGTAGAAAACCACAACAATTATTTGGTGATGAAGATACTCGTTATGATGATGGTAATTGGTATTTAGATTTAAAACGTGTAGATGGTGCTTTAGGTTTTGAGCAAAATGATTATACGGATAGGCTACAAGAATTACCAACAGGTATTAATTCACCCACTACATATAGAAGTATGTACTTTACACCTTTAAGAATGTTATTTAGACACGCTTGGGTATTTAGAGGTGGTATGGAAAAGTATTTATCTAAAGTAATAAAATACATTAGTGCAGTTTCAAATAGCCAACTTACAACTTGGACTATTGGTGATACAAAACCTTATGCTGAAAATGACGATATTTCACTTAGAGATTTAGACCGTTCAAGATTTTTACCTGAAATAGTTGAATTTGAGCATCCTGTTGACGATGATTTAATGGATTTAATAAATGGCAAAACATCTATTGAATATGGTGGAGAAGTAGAGGATATACCTAATGTTTATTTTAAATTTGAATATACAAATGAGAATGGGATTTTAGAACGTGGTTATTTATTGAACCTAAAACCTAATAAAGAAGGTAAATGGAAAATGCAATTAAGTAATGAAAATATTATAACATAATGGCGAATAGTAAAATAATAATAACTTTTAATGCCGAAGCAATTGTTGGTAGTTATTTATCTTTTGATACAGTTAAGTTTGAAAACTTATCTACTGTAACAAGAACAGAAACTTTTGTAACAACAAGAACTGCTAATTTTCAAGCAGAAATGACACCAACATCATATCCTACTGTTGGTGAAGTATCTGCAATAGATTTTGCTTATTATTTTAATCTTGATTATAATGGATTTAATTTATATACAATAACAAGATTATTAAATGTTGTAACTATTGAGGCAAATTCAGATATTTTCTATTTTGAGAATTTTCAAACTAATAATGCTGGATTTATATCGAGTATTTCTAATTTTAATCCATCAACTTTTCAGTTTATAGGTGATGCTACTTATTCAGAAGCAACAAAAGAATGTTCTACTGTTAATGCCACATTTACAACAACAGAATTAGCACCAAAAATATATATTAATAATGTTTTAACTAATGAAACAAACGTTAATAATCCTGTTACTTTTCCATTTATAAGAGGAATTATAAATTATATAGTTTTAGAAAACGCTTCAGGTGATACTTTAGATTACACAGTACCAAGAATAGATTATTTAACATCAGAAAATATAACTATTGCTATAAATAATTATTTGAATGGTGCTACATTAAGTATTTCTGTTACAAATAAAATAGGACTTACTTTAGAGTACTCTTTAGATAATGTAAATTGGCAAGAATCTAATGTTTTTACAGGTCAAGCATCAGGAACTAAATATTTATATGTAAGAGATCAATATGGTTGTGTAAAATCAAAAGAATACACAGTAACAGATTTAGGTACAAGGAGTGGTTTCACATATATCTCAAATGCAAATTCAATTAATTTCATTAAATCTGAAATTTGGGATGGTTGCTCAATATTTAAGAATGACGAAAATACTTTAGACTGTCAAGGATTACAACCTATATTACATAAAAGTTTTACACTTTTTCAGACTTGCGATACATCTACTATACAGATAAAAAGTAATTATGAAGATGTAACGGCTGTTTTAAGAGATTCAAATCTTAATGAAACTGCAATAACAGTAACTAAAAAATCTACAAATTTAAATAGATTTCAAAGTTTAGATGCAAAATATTACAAATATAGAGAAGGTAAATTAGGTATTTATTTTGATACTGGGAATATTTATGATGAAAATCAATCAATAACAGGAACATATACATTAAGTGGTAATTTACCTGAATTTGCTATTTTAGGTGGCTTAGTATCTTTAGAAGGAATAGGTGTTTATGAAATAGTAGATATACTTTATGACGAAGAAATTAATAAACGTGTAATTATAATTAATTATAGTTATGATGGAGCAATTTCAGATGTCATAGTATCATCAATTTATGATATTTTAGACTACGAAATATTTGAGTTTGAAATTGATTGGAGTATTTTTAGTGTTGGTTATTATGATATTGTAGTAACAAGCACAGATACAGTTATAGGAACAGAAACCCATATTAGTGATACTATATTTTTAGATACTGAACATAAGAAAACTTTAGCAATTAATTATTCAAATAATAATAATAGAGATATATTCTACAAATATGGCATAGAACACTTTATTAGAGTGCCTTATATTAATGTTGTATCTAAAAATAAAGAAGAATCTGATATTAATATAACCGATAATTCGGCATCTGTAATTGAATCGTCAGTATATAGTATGAATGAATTTAAATTCGATGTACTTTCTAATAGAGTAAAAGAAAAATTAGTTGTATCTTTATCGTGTGAAAACGTATTTATTAATGGAATTGGATATGTTAAGGATGGAAGTATTGAAGTTTCTAATATAGAGAATACAAATATGAATGAAGTTACGGCAAATATGCTTAAAACGAATATAAATTACACAACATTTAAACAAGGTGCAAGTGGAAGTAACTTAAATGATGTAGATTTAGCAGGTAAATTACTAATTCCACAAATAATAACAACAGGTATTAATTTTATAAAATCTAAATAATGGCAGAAACTCAACAAACAATAGATAATGCAAATGCTATTAAAGCCATTATTGATGGTTCTAAAACAATTAATGGATTAACACCTTTAACATCACAACTTAATCTACAAGATAAAATAGCACTATATAGAAATGCAACAGGTGAAACTGTAAATACAACTATTGAACAATTAAGAGATAGTGGAGTGGGTTCAAGTTCTATTAATTATCAATTTCCTTTATCGTTTACTATTGATTCAGTAACAAAAGGTCAAATTAATAATATATGGGGTGGTATTCAGCAAGTTGTAACTGCTCAACCTTTAAGTACTGGTGTTAACGCTGTTGGTAATGGCGGTAGAACAAAATTAATGTTAGTTGTTAAAGCTGGTACTGATATAAACGGTACTGCAACTATAACTGGTAGAAAAGTAGATAGAGATACTGGTATTATAACACCTGGATTTACAGAAGATATTATAATAGACTCTTTAAGTATTGATGGCTCATCACTTGATGGATTAGGAAATGATTTGCATAATTTTACTAACTGTTATATGTCAACAGAATGGTATGACGATGGTTTTGTCATTTCAACAACAGATTTAAATATTAGCAATTTAGATGTTTGGTCAGTAGCTTTTAATCAATTTAATGGAATTACACCAGTTACTGTTGATACTATTGATATGACTGCTACAATTACAAATGGAGCAGCAGAATTTTCTGGTCACGCATATTCTGTTGAGGTAGTTAATGGTAAATCAAGTATTGTAGCTTTTGCTGATTATGAAATGCCATCAGCAGAAAGTAATGTAGGTCTTTATAGGTTTAAATCAAGTGGACTTGCAAAAGAATTAAATACGGCAACTGATGGTATATTTGTAGATGTATTTTTTATGCCTATTAATTCTTCTTATTTTGAAAATGTAGCTTTATTACTTTGGGCTGAATCAACTCAAACAGTAAATGTTATTGTAGATGGTAGTTTAGGTTTAGATAGTATTGTTTATGGTGAAAGTTTACA
>NZ_CALAEQ010000134.1 GCF_937891065.1 uncultured Lutibacter sp.
ATCATAAAAAAATAAAATTATATTATGAAATATTTCTCTTTTAATACGTTTTTACTAATTCTTTTATTTTCTTTTACAACTATTTCATATGCTCAAGAAAGAACTGTTACAGGATCTGTTATAGTTTTTGATAGCATTGCATTAGTTAATGCTGAAGTTAAAGTGTTAAGCAGTAAGGTAACAGTGTTGACAGATACTGTTGGGGGTTTTAAAATAAATTGCTTGCCCAACGATAAAATTAAAGTTAGTGCCAAAGGTTTTTATTCGCAAAAAATCAAAATCGATGAAAAAGCAAATGAAGTGTTTATAAATATGATATTTAAACCTGGAGAGAAAAATTTTGATGTTGCTATGGGATATGGACACATTAAAGAGAAAGACAAATCATATGCTATGACAAATATTAGAAATGATGACAATTTTAAATTCTCAAAGTATTCAAATATGTTAGATCTTATTGTTAATAGTTCACCTTCAATTTTAAATAGTAATGGGCAGATAATAATTAGAGGCTCTAATTCATTAAATGGTTCAAGTGCTGCTTTAATAGTAATAGATGGAATGGATGCCAGTATGTCACAATTATTAGCATTATCAACAATGGATGTTAGAAGTGTTGATGTTTTGAAAGGTAGTTCGGCAGCAATTTATGGTTCAAGAGGTGCTAATGGTGCCGTTATTATTACCACCAAAAGGGGAGGAGATGAAGTAAAGAATAGTAGTTATTGATAATATTTCTTTAGCTTATAATAAATTTGGTAAAGCATTAGCGTATATTAAAACAGCCTCATTTTTTTTGAATATATAAATTCAGAATTAGTTTAATATAGTGGAGAGAAAAATATATTCTGAAGTACAATTTACTAATAACTGAATGGCAATAATACTAGTTACTTTCCCAAGTGGATAAATTGTTCTAATTCCAGTTTAGCATTGAATTAAACAGCGTTTTATAGCGTTTTCATTTCCACTTCATGTAATATATTTTCCAAGTTCTCCTTTTTTTTATTCCATTCTTAATAGGGATTTGTCTAGCTATAGAGGTTAGGTTACTTGTTCGTTTAGTTGGAATGTAATTATTAGTTTGTTGAATTAAGATTCTATATTATTCATCAACTTATTTTTTGATTTTGGTAAAAGGTATAAACATTGGTACTTCATTTTGATACGTTTCATATTTTTCTCCTATAGCTTTTCGAAGGTCTTTTTCTTCCAAATATTTTACAGCAATAAAAATGTAAATTGTAGTTATTACGCTAAATAATAGGTGTCCCATTGTCATTAGAGGTGTTGCCCAAAAAGCGATTAGAAAACCTAACATAATAGGATGTCTTACTAGTTTATATAAGTAATTAGTTTGAAATTTTGGATTTAGAGTTTGCCTGTTTTTTAAATTATCAAAAATTTGAGCAAGACCGAAAAGTTCTAAATGGTTAATCATAAATGTTGATAGAAGAACAATAAGCCAACCCAGAAAGAATATTCCAGTTAAAACAGCAAAGGCAATTTTGCTTTCGACTTCCCATACAATTGTTGTAATTGGTTGCCATTGCCAAAAGATTAATATTAAAGCTAAACTTGATAGCAGTATGTAAGTGCTTCTTTCCATTGCTTGGCTAATTATTGTTGTTAACCATTTTTTAAACATAGGTCGAGCCATTATGCTATGTTGCAAAGCAAATACACTTAGTAAGATTACATTGATAAATATTGAAGAAATTAGATTTGTTTCTGAACCAGAATTTATTGATTTTGGCACAAAAATGTTACCTACAAAGCCAATAGCATATAAAAAGGCAATTAGAAAAACTAAATAGGCAACTATTCCATAAAGAAAGATGATAGATTTTTTCATGATTTATATTTTTTGGTTATTAATTTTAAACTCCACATTTAAAGTAACTGGAGTTCCTTGTGTAATTGTTTGATAAATAATACAGCTATTTTTAGCTCCTCTTATTAGCGTATTCAAGAGCTTTTCATTTGAATTTATAGCAATAAGAATTGCATTTATATGCATAGATTGAAATTCAACAGGAATTGATTTATCAATCATTAACGTTCCTCTTACATCGATTTGAGCCGTTGCTTTTATTTTTGTTTCTAAAAGTTCTATTTCCAATTTATTTGCAATCAATCTAATAGTGCTTTCAAAACAAGATGCCAAAGAAGCGCAAAGTAAATCACCTGGATTTGGAAAATCATGGTCGCCTCCAACTGCTTTATGGACCCCAACTTTAAATGGAACTTTCATGGTGTTATTGATAAAAACCGATGTTCTGAATGGATCTTGGAGGTTTATTCCAATAACCTCCGCAGAATCAGTAATCCAGGCTAATGCAGCATCTTTTCGATATTTTTCATTAAGAAGCAAATGTCTTTGGTGAACGACAGATTCTCCTTTATTGGATTTTAAACTCCTTGTTGAGAATTCTTTATGTAGCATCGCATTAATTTTGTTATTAACTAATGATGCAAAGGTTAGATTTAGAATTGTATTCAGGAATTCTTAAAAGTCCAAATGATGTTCTTTTAAGGTCAAGAATTTTAATGATGCTTTTTTTTGAGTGCTTTAAAGCGATTGGGAGTTAATTTCAGTTTCTTCTTGAACGCTTGAATAAAATGAGAGTTGTTCTTAAAACCACATTCATATCCTACTTGGCTAACAGTCATGTTTGTGCCAAGTAGCAGGGTAGTGGAATGCTCTAACCTTTTGTTTATTACCCATTTACCTGGTGTGGTATTGAAGTTTTCTTTAAACTCTCGTTTAAATGAAGATAAACTTTTACCACAAAGTTTAGCATAATCCTCAATTTTTAAATCATAATAAAAATTTTCTATCATGATATTTTCAATTATCACCTTAGTATTTTGCGTTAATGAATTAAAAAAAATTAGTAGATCTTTGTTCTTTGAATTAAGAACTATATTGAAGAGTAATTCTTTAAATTTAATTTCCACGAGTTCTTGTGGAATTTTATCTCCTTGTTTTAAATAATGAAAAATACTTTCTATTAATATTTTAAATGAATCATTAGTATTAACAGTTAAAATAGCATCATGTTCTTCCTTAAGATTTAGTTTTCTAATAAAAGTTGGATTTTCTGTAATAAATTTTTTAATGAATTTATCATTGATAAAAAACAACATTACACAATAATCGTTTTCCAAATATTGCTTTGTCGTATAAACTCCTTTTCTAACAAAAATACTGTCTCCTGCAGTTAGTTTATGCGTTTTTCGAGATGTAATCCAATCTTTTTTACCACTAATAACATAGGTTATTAAATGGTTTTCAATCCACAACTGATACTCTTCAATATTGATTGGACATTTATATTCTACGAATAAAAAATCATCACCAACAAGCTTGTTGAATTTTGGATGATTTTTAAAGTATTCGTATGCATTAATCATTTTGATGTTTTAAGTTTAAATGTAACATAATTTTATGAGTTGTTGTATTTTAGAGTTTTTTCATTTTGGTGCTAAAAATCTATCCATTTCAATTTTTAACTTTTTGAGTTGTATTAGACTCATCCCATCTGTCTGCTTTAGCACCTACTTTCTCTATGATATTTTGGTAAAAGTTAATTGTTGTTAATTTCTTATTTTTTTAATAATTGAATGATTAACAGATGTTCGAATTTATTAATTGAATTATTAATGTTAAATTTGCAACACCAATATATTTTATCATTAATCTTTAGTTTATGCCGTACCAAGATGTGTTTGTTCTTTTCTGGGAACAAGTAAAAGAAAG
>NZ_CALAEQ010000135.1 GCF_937891065.1 uncultured Lutibacter sp.
CAAACTAATAGTTGATAAAACTTTGAAAATATAAACTAACACGCTAAAATTAATTTTAACTGTACGGTATAACCCAAGTAATAATTTTTAAAAGCGTTGGCTTATTAATTTGAAAAATTAAAATATATGATAGAGTTAAGATTAGGCGATTGCCTTGAAGTAATGAAAACTATTGAAAGTAATAGTATAGATGCTATTATTTGTGATCCACCATACGGAACTACTGCTTGTAAATGGGATAGTGTAATTGATACTTATGCTATGTGGCATAACTTGAATAGAATTATTAAACCGAATGGGGCAATAGTATTATTTGGAAGTGAACCATTTAGTTCTATGTTAAGAATGAGTAATATTAAGAATTATAAATATGATTGGGTTTGGGATAAAAAACACAGCACTAATTTTATGTTAGCAAATAAACAACCATTAAAGTATCACGAAAATATTATGGTTTTTAATAGTAAAATTTACTACCCTATTAAAACAAAAAGAGAAAAAGTAAAAGATTATAGAGGCAGTAAAAATGAATATAAAAATAATAATATAGTTTCAAAAGTAAAAGATACAACTAAAAATTTAAGAACAGAGTTATACCCTAAAAGTATTATTGAGGAAAATTCTCAAAAAGCAGAATGTAATAACGTTAATAGATTACACCCAACACAAAAACCTATTGCATTAATGGAATATTTAATTAAAACATACACAAAAGAAAACGAAACTGTTTTAGATTTTGCAATGGGAAGCGGAACAACTATGGTAGCTTGTAAAAATACTAATAGGCACGGAATAGGTATAGAAAAAGATGCTCATTATATGAGTATTTCAGTAACACGTGTAGATGGCTAAAAAATTATTATTTGAGTTATACGGAGTTAATATTAGTTTTAGGTAAGTTTACGTAGAACACAACAAAAAGAGAAAAAACAATGGATAAGAAACAGTTACCGAGGACACCTACGTAATATGCTAAAATTAATTTTAACTAAATAGCATAAAAAATAGTAAGTATAAATATAAAATAATTTTAAAATGGAAGAAATAACAATTTATAAATTTCAATTAGAAGTAATAAGTGAAGCGTTGCGACTAACTTCAAATATACACAATAGTAAAAAAGGTGAAACCTGCTTTGATAGACAAGTAAGACAAGCGAAAAAGTACACAGAAAACGCTTTAGAAGGTAAAAAAGATTTAAGAGTTGACTATATTTAAGAATGACTTATTTTTTTTATGCAATAGTTGGTATTAGTGTTTGAAAACCTAGCGCATTAATACTTAATAAAGGAATTGACGAAAAACTTAAACAACAGGTATTGTAAATTAAAGAAAATCAACAAACATTAATTACAACTGTACGGTGATATGATTAGCGAAATAAAATTAGAGATGGCTATTAATTTTGAAAAAATTAAAATATGGAATTAAATAAGATTTACAATGAGAATTGTTTAGATACAATGGCAAGAATGGAAGATAACTTTGTTGATTTAACAGTTACTTCTCCACCTTATGATGATTTGCGTACTTATAACGGTTATAGTTTTGACTTTGAAAGTATTGCGAAAGAATTATTTAGAATTACAAAAGAAGGTGGTGTAGTTGTTTGGGTTGTTGGTGATGCAACAAAAAATGGAAGTGAAAGTTTAACAAGTTTTAGACAAGCTTTATACTTTAAAGAAATTGGTTTTAATGTACACGATACAATGATTTATAGAAAAACTAATCCAAACCCTGTAATGGGGAAAAGGTATAAACAATGTTTTGAATATATGTTTATTTTTAGTAAAGGGAAGCCGAAAGTATTTAACCCGATACAAGTACATTGTGAAAATACTAAAGGTTTTGTAAAATGTTTTGTAGGTGAAAAAGATGGGATTAAACAATATGTAAATAAAAAAAGAAATGAATATAAGAATATAGATAATATTTTTGAATATAAAACAGTAAGAAATAAAGAAACTAAAAAACATAGTGCAGTATTTCCAGAACAATTAGCAAACGACCATATAATTACTTGGTCCAATGAAAATGATATTGTTTACGATTGTTTTGGTGGAAGTGGTACAACTCCAAAAATGGCAAAAGCAAATAACCGTAATTGGATAGTTAGTGAAATTAGTAGTGAATATTGCGAGATAATAAAGGAAAGGCTTAACACGTTGTTGTAACACGTGTAGATGGCTTATTTTTTTATTTGTTATACGCATAGTTGGTTGTTGGATTTGGGGAGTTTACGCATTATAACTAAATAAAAGACAGAAGAAAAAGATTAGAAACAGTTATTGTTGAGGTTTAAAATCAGCAAATATAACTCCCAACGGATACTAATAAAATAAAGTTTTAAAAGATATGAAAACAACACAATTTACAAAAGCAGAAGTAAATCACTTACTTGGTTTATTAGAAATTAACGAACGAGAAGGATTTTACTTTGGAAATAAGCAACATTACTTTAATAGACATGATAAAATAAAGAACAAACTTAAAATTGATTTTATTAGTAGTTCTCTACAGTTAAAGGAAAAGGAAAAAACAACTTTCGATATTTGGTTACAAAACAATAAATATATACAATCAGAAGATCCAAACCTTTATAAATATGATGGTATTTATTTTAATAAACAAGATTTATTACAAATATTCAACGCCGAAATGACAAACCTTTAATTGTTTAGAACTGTACGGTAATATGATTTTTTAACAATTTTTAGCAATGCAAATTATTTTTGCAAAAAATAAAATACGATGATACAAATAACTAATGAAGATAATATGGAGTTAATGGCGAGGTATGAAGATAATTACTTTGACTTAGCCATAGTTGACCCACCTTATGGAATTGGTATGGATGGCAAAAATAACTGGAGCGGAAGTAAGCACGAAGTTAAGGATTGGGACAATGAAGCACCGAGCGTTGAATATTTTAACGAACTTTTTAGGATTAGTAAAAATCAAATTGTTTGGGGCGCAAACCACTTTATAAGTAGAATGCCTTTTGATAGTAGCTGTTGGTTAATTTGGGACAAAAAGAATGATGGTTTCTCGTTTGCGGATGCAGAAATGGCTTGGACTTCCTTTGATACTGCAATAAGGTTTTTTAGGTATCACAGAGGACAACAAACCGATAAAAGAATACACCCAACACAAAAGCCAAAAGAACTTTACCGTTTTATATTAGACAAGTACGCTAAACCGAACGATAAAATATTTGATAGCCATTTAGGCAGTGGGAGCATTGCACTTGCTTGTGAGGACTTAGGTTTTGATTTAGTAGGGACTGAAATAGATAAAGACTATTTTGAAAAAGCAGTTAAAAGATACAATGTTTTTAAACAACAACTAAAACTTTTTTAAGGTTATTGAGAGTTAGCATTAGTTAAAGACAAAAATAAAACAAGTATCGTTTAAGCAAAACAAAGATAATTGACATTACTTGGTTGAGGTTTTTGCAAGTCAAACTTTAATTAACTTGCTAACTGTATTTTGGTAAGCGTAGATTTTAATTAAAAAAACAATAAATTATGAAATTAGGACAAAAAGAAATTGAATTATTAGGAAGATTTAAAGATTATTTAAACAAGAGCGAACCTGATGTATTAAAAAAAATAAGTGAATATGAAATAGTTGACTTTGTAGGACGTGAAAATTTACGTTTACCAGTAGTTAGCAGAACGTTAAATGCTACTTTAAAAGTAAACGATGAAGTAATTTACGATGGTGAAAAATGTAAAATAGTTTTCATAGATTTAAAGACAGGTTTTTTAAATATAGACGCTTGTTTTGATGGTTTTAGATTGGTTGACATAAACCCTAAACATTGCACCAAAAGCATTTAATTACTGCTAACTGTATTTTGGTAAAATTAGTGCGATTTAATAATATAAAACTTAATAGAATGACAGGATTAAAAAAAGTATTAGAATTTATAGGTAATGAATTAGGTAAAGGTGAAATACCTCCTATTTACAAAATTATAGCTAAATTAGAAGAAGAAGTAAAAAACGAAAAGTTAGCATTAAATTTACCAGTAGTTAACCGAAGTTTGCCGACTAAAGAAGAAATAGCTATTGAGGGACATAGACGATACCCAATAGATTTAAAAGACGACGGAATTGACTATACAAATGGAATACAAAGAAGAAATTTTATAAACGGTGCGAATTGGTTAAAAACAAAGCAAATCTAAAACGGCTAATTACGGATTAACTACGGACATAACAAATACTAAAAATCATAACTAACTGATTAACAATGGAAACTAATTATAATTTTATACATTTTTTCACTTATAAAGTTAAAGGTTATAATTATTATTTTACAATCGATAAAAAGTTATTTAATTATGATACAAAAAGATTTAGTAAGAAATGCGTAAGAGGTTATTCAGTTGGTTATAATTTAAACGGTAACTTTATAACATTAAGCAATTTAAAACCGTTATTAATAAAGATAACAAAATTAAGTCAGAACTTATGAAGAAATTAATTATTTTAATACTAATTAGTTTGCTATTTATTAGCTGTAAATCTAAAAAAAGTTACGTAGAAACACATTCAACAGATACAATTTACAAAAGTTCAATAATTGAGATCCAAAAACCTCAGTTAAATAGTTTAGTAATAGAAAATATTTGTGACAGTTTAAACGTATTAAAACCATTCAACTATACATTTGTATCAAACAATGTAAAAGGTACGCTTAAAAGCGAGTATAACACGCTTAAACTTGAAGTTAATGTAGATAGTATTAAACAAGTTTGGGAAAAAGAATACAAAAGTAGTATTAAAACTGAAAAAGAAGTAATTGTAAAAGAAGTAAAAAGACCGTTTAATTTTTATAGTATATTATTAAACGTTATATTTGGACTTTGGATTTTTAGAAAACCGTTAATAAAATTAATTAAACCTATATAATTATGAAAACACAAGATGAAAAGATTAAAGATATTATTAATTGGATTAAAAGTGATATAAAAATAGATGCAAATCCTAAAATTGGTAAAACATCAACCCCATATAGACGTGAAAAAATGAGGTTTTTATATAAATTAGAAGAATTATTAAACAAACTATAAATTAACATGAAAGTAGGATACAGACCAAGATTAACACCAGAAGAACAAAGTTTATTGCAAAATTATAGAGATAATAATATGAATAGAATTTTAGTAATAGGCGATATTCACGAGCCTTTTTGTTT
>NZ_CALAEQ010000136.1 GCF_937891065.1 uncultured Lutibacter sp.
ATAGTAGTAAAAAACAAGTGTTAAAAACTAACAGTGAAAGAATATATATAAATACTTTAATACCTGGATTCAACTATATAAATCATCTTGGTAACCTAATTACACCAAAAAATTGTGCTCTAATATAGTTTAACACATACTTATATCGATTGTCCCCACAACGGTAGTATTGTAAAACTTGTTAAAAGTTGTCCCCACAACGGTAGTTCTAATAAAGTAAAAAAAATAAACCGAAGTCCCCACAACGGTTAGTATAAAAAGTTTATCAACTTAAAAAAAAAATAACATTCAACTAAAATTTATTAAACGTATCCATAATGAAATGCATTTAACTTGAAATATCATTCTTATTGAATATCAGGGAAGTATATTTAGTATTTGTAAGGGGTTACAAATATTATTTAACTTCCCTTGTTCAGTCTAAAAATTTAATTTGGGAAGCCTCTACTTAAATATTACATCTGTGGGATATTTAATATTTAATTGGCTTCCCACCCACATAAACTAAAAATAGTATCCCTATTAAGCTCAATTTTATAAAGTAACTTATTCTAAAAAAATGAAAATTTATAGTAAAATTAAACTGGTAACTTAATTTTCAATGCTTCAATAATATTATAAACGGCAGGACAAATTTCAGTATTCTTCAACGTTAAATCCGATATTTGACTAAATTTACGACGATTAGTATGAGGATATTCACTGCAAGCCTTCGGACGAACATCATAAATGAAACAAGTATTATCTTCTAAATCTAAAAAAGAACAAGGAGCTGTTTTTAATACATAAAAATCGTCTACATCTCTATCTAAATATTGTGATATAAAATTCACAACTTTCATTTTTAAATGTTTAGAAATACGTTGAATATCTTTTTCAGTAAATATTGGGCTAGTAGTTTTGCAGCAATTCCCACATGTTAAACAATCTGTTTTCTTAAATTCATTATCGTGCAATTCCTGCATTACTAAATCCAAATTTTTTGGTGTTCTCTTTTTTAGTTTTAGAAAATATTTTTTACTTTCTGCTAATTTTTCTTTTGCTAATTCAGGTAACTCCTTTAAAAACGCTTCCATTATTTTAATTTAACCGCAAAAATACGATTAAAAATTTTCAAAAATTATGTATTTTTGCATTTCAAAATATTTCAGCAAACAAATTATGCAAAACAGTTTAGAAATAGCCGTAAAAAAAGGCTTTCAAAAGATTTACAATGCGGCTATAGAATCAGTCGAATTTCAAGCAACTAAAAAGGATTTCGAGGGTGATATCACTATTGTTGTTTTTGCATTTTTACGCTTTGTGAAAGGAAACCCAGTTGAAATTGGAACTAAAATTGGTGAATACTTAAAAGAAAATGTTGAACAAGTTTCCGATTTCAATGTTGTTAAAGGTTTTTTAAATTTAGTTATTGCTGATTCATATTTTACAAACAGCTATAATAACATTCATAAAACTAAAAACTTTGGGTTTGTTGCTCCTAAAGTGAATGAAAAAGCTGTTATGGTTGAATATTCTTCGCCAAATACAAACAAACCACTTCATTTAGGGCATATTAGAAATAACTTATTAGGTTATTCTGTTGCTGAAATAATGAAGGCTTCTGGGAAAAAAGTTTACAAAACACAAATTATAAACGATCGTGGAATTCATATTTGTAAAAGTATGTTGGCTTGGCAACGTTTTGGAAATAATGAAACTCCTGAAAGTACTGGATTGAAAGGTGATAAATTAGTTGGTAATTATTATGTCAAATTCGATCAAGAATATAAAAAACAAATAAGCCAATTAATTTCTAAAGGAAAAACAGAAGAAGAAGCAAAAAAAGAAGCTCCACTTTTAGTAGAAGCTCAAGAAATGTTATTGAAATGGGAAGCTGGAGATGAAGAAATTGTATCACTTTGGAAAACTATGAACCAATGGGTGTATACTGGCTTTGACCAAACATATAAAGAACTTGGTGTTGATTTTGATAAAAATTACTATGAAAGTAATACCTATTTATTAGGAAAAGATGTTGTTGCAAACGGTTTAGAAAAAGGAGTTTTTTATAAAAAAGAAGATGGTTCAGTTTGGATTGATTTAACTGAAGATGGCTTAGATGAAAAAATAGTATTACGCTCTGATGGAACTGCGGTTTATATGACACAAGATATTGGAACTGCCATTGAACGTTTTAAAGATTACGATTTAGACGAATTGGTATATACCGTTGGTAATGAGCAAGATTACCACTTTAAAGTGTTGTTTTTAATACTTGATAAATTAGGATATGATTGGGCCAAAAATCTGTATCATTTATCATACGGAATGGTAGATTTACCAAGCGGTAAAATGAAATCGAGAGAAGGAACTGTTGTAGATGCTGATGATTTAATGGAAGAAATGACTAAAACAGCTGGTGAAATTTCTCAAGAATTAGGAAAATTAGAAGGCTACTCAGCTGAGGAAAAAGAAGTATTATATAAAACCATTGGTTTGGGTGCTCTTAAATATTATATATTAAAGGTTGATCCAAAAAAACGAATCTTATTCAATCCAGAAGAATCTGTCGATTTTGCAGGTAATACAGGTCCGTTTATTCAATATACGTATGCAAGAATTCAATCTATTTTAAGAAAAGCGACTTTTGATTATACGAAAGAAATAACTAGTATTGAATTACACGAAAAAGAACGTTCACTTATAAAGCAAATTCAATTGTATCCTGAAACAATTCAGAATGCAGCAAAAAATCACAGCCCTGCACTTATTGCAAATTATACGTACGATTTAGTAAAAGAATATAATTCATTTTATCAAAGTGTGCCTATCTTAGGATGTGAAAATGAAGATGAAAAAATCTTAAGAACACAGCTCTCGTCAAAAGTTAGTGAAATAATAAAATCTGCCTTTAAATTATTAGGAATTAATGTTCCTGAGAGAATGTAAGAATGTAAGAACTCGAAAACATTATAGTTAATTAAAACCTTGTTCTAAGAATAAAGAATAATAAATACTTAAATTTGCAGCTAAATACTGCTAACTTAAAATTTAAAAAACATGAAATACGACATAATAATAATTGGTAGTGGTCCTGGAGGATACGTTACAGCCATTAGAGCTTCACAACTTGGATTTAAAGTTGCCGTAGTAGAAAAAGAAAATTTAGGTGGAATTTGTTTAAACTGGGGATGTATTCCTACAAAAGCTTTATTAAAAAGTGCCCAAGTTTATGATTATTTAAAACATGTTGATGAATATGGCTTAAAAGCTGAAGCTATTGACAAAGATTTTGATGCCGTTATAAAACGTAGTAGAAATGTTGCTGATGGAATGAGTAAAGGTGTTCAGTTTTTAATGAAAAAGAACAAAATTGATATTATTGATGGTTTTGGGAAAATTAAAACTGGAAAAAAAGTTGATGTAACTGATGCTGATGGAAAAGTAACTGAATATAGTGCAGATCATATAATTATTGCAACAGGAGCTCGTTCACGTGAATTACCAAACTTACCACAAGATGGAAAAAAAGTTATTGGGTATCGCCAAGCGATGACATTACCATTACAACCTAAAAAAATGATTATTGTTGGTTCTGGAGCTATTGGTGTTGAATTTGCACACTTTTACAATGCTATGGGTACTGAAGTTACTATTGTAGAGTTTTTACCAAATTTAGTTCCTTTGGAAGATATAGATGTTTCAAAACAATTTGAACGCTCTTTCAAAAAATCAGGAATTAAAGTAATGACTAACTCATCTGTTGAATCTGTTGATATTTCAGGAAAAGGTGTAAAAGCAGTTGTTAAAACTAAAAAAGGAGAAGAGATATTAGAAGCTGATATTGTACTTTCTGCTGTTGGAATAAAATCAAATATTGAAAACATTGGTTTAGAAGATGTTGGAATTATTACAGATAGAGATAAAATTTTAGTAAACGATTTTTACCAAACAAATATACCTGGTTATTATGCTATTGGTGATGTTGTTCCTGGACCTGCATTAGCGCATGTTGCTTCTGCTGAAGGGATTACGCTTGTTGAAAAATTAGCTGGCTTAAATACTGAAGCAGTTGATTACGGGAATATTCCTGGTTGTACTTATGCAACTCCAGAAATTGCAAGTGTTGGTTTAACTGAAGCTCAAGCAAAAGAACAAGGATATGAATTAAAAATTGGAAAATTTCCATTCTCTGCTTCAGGAAAAGCAAAAGCTGCAGGAACTCCTGATGGTTTTGTAAAAGTAATTTTTGATGCTAAATATGGAGAATGGCTAGGTTGCCATATGATTGGTGCTGGTGTAACTGATATGATTGCTGAAGCTGTTTTAGGTAGAAAATTAGAAACTACAGGGCACGAAGTTTTAAAAACAATTCACCCTCACCCAACTATGAGTGAAGCAGTTATGGAAGCTGTTGCCGATGCTTATGATGAGGTGATTCACTTATAAAATAGATAATTATTAAAAGTCCTGGCAAATTTGTTAGGACTTTTTTTGTTTATAAATACTCCTAAAAAGTAAATTTAATAATCTAAGTTTAGATTATACACTTCCAAAATTTATATTTTTATACTATATTTGAAAACTAACAATCATTTTAATTATATGAAAGTATTCCAACTATTTTTAGTTTTAATTTTTGCAATTACAATTTCTTGTAAAGAAGACAAACCTAAAACAATACAAAAAGTAAACAAAGAAACAAATAAAGTAGTTCATTATATTTGCGATAATAAATGTGAAAATAGTGGAAGCGACGTTGCTGGAAATTGCCCAACATGTAGTACTCCATACACACATAACTTAGCATTTCACAACGATGATTTTTTAAAAAACGGACCATTAAATGTTCCTAAAACTGATTTAAATACCAATCCTGCTGCAAATACAGCTGCTTCACCTGCGCAAAATGCTTTAGGTGTTTTCCATTATACTTGTGCTAACGGATGTTATGGCGGTGCTGGAACAGCTACAAAATGTGTTTCTTGCGGTTCAGATTTAGCTCATAATCAAGCATATCATTAATAAAACTCATTAACATATTATGGCATTTTCATTTTCAAATATTTTAAAACCTAAAAAAGAAAAAACACCTAAGGAAGTTCTTCCTAAAATTGAATTTAAAGGAGGAACCATATATGCTGAAGATGTTACTAATAATGTTTATTTAGATTTTGAAGAATTGGGTGGCTTTCCTTTTATAAAAACTATAATAATTGGTGATTTATCAACAAAAATTAAAAGAACAGGTTGTACTCTAACTTTTATTTTTGAAAATGATTCATTAACCTTAAACTCTGATAATACAGATATTGAATCTAATAAAATAAAAAATACAGCTTCTTATTATACTGAAATTGATTTTGAATTAAATGAAGAGGAAGCTAAAAAAATTAAGAATGAAAAGGTAAAAGAAATTCAATATAATTTTAAAGGGAAAGTTCATACATATAAAAAAGTATAAATTTTATTCATAAATTATTATAAAAAAAAGGAACTGTTAATAACAGTTCCTTTTTTTTGAATTTAAATCTATTTTAGTTTCCTTTTTTATAATCAGTTAAAAATTGGGCCAAGCCAATATCAGTTAAAGGATGTTTTAGTAAACCTTTTATTGCACTTAAAGGTCCTGTCATTACATCAGCTCCAATTTTTGCACAATTCATAATATGCATTGTATGACGCACAGATGCAGCTAAAATTTGAGTTTCAAAACCATAATTATCATAAATAAGTCTAATTTCTGAAATCAAATCTAATCCGTCTGTAGAAATATCGTCTAAACGACCAATAAAAGGAGACATATATGTTGCTCCTGCTTTAGCAGCTAATAATGCCTGACCTGCAGAAAATACCAACGTTACATTTGTTTTAATTCCTTTATCTGAAAAATATTTACAAGCTTTAATTCCATCAGCAATCATTGGTAATTTTACCACAATTTGAGGATGCAATTCAGCCAATTCTTCGCCTTCTTTTATCATTCCTTCAAAATCAGTTGCAATAACTTCTGCACTTACATCGCCTTCAACTATATTGCAAATATCAACGTAATGTTTTAAAATATTATTTTTCCCTGTAATTCCTTCTTTTGCCATTAAAGACGGGTTTGTAGTTACCCCATCTAAAACACCTAAAGCTTGCGCTTCTCTAATTTGATCTAAATTTGCTGTGTCAATAAAAAATTTCATTCTTTATAGGTTGTTTAATTTATACTGAATTATTTATACTTCACAAAAGTACTCAAATCATTACAATTTATAATGATTCATTAACATCTTTTCATAAACTGTATCGGGCAGTATTTTTTTTAATACTATTGAAAATTTTTGCATAAAGTCTCCAACTTTATAGTGAATTTTAGGTTTTGAAGTATTGATGATTTTATAAATAGCTTTTGCCATTTCAATTGGGTCGCTTCCGCTATCTACATGTGTATCCATTAAATTTAAGTTACTTTGATAGTTTTCTTTATAAGGTGAATTTTCAAAAACGGGAGTATGATATCTTCCTGATGCAATATTGGTAGCAAAATCACCAGGCGCAACATTGGTTACTTCAATACCAAAACTTTTAACTTCCATTCTAATTGCCTCAGTTACAATTTCTAAAGCACCTTTTGTAGCAGAATAAATACCTCTAAAAGGCAATCCCATATAACCCGCAATTGAAGTCACATTAATTATTAATCCGCTTTTTTGACTGCGCATTTGTGGCAAAACCGCTTTCATTACATTGATAGCTCCAAAAAAATTAGTATCAAAAACCCTGCGCATTTCATTGGTTGGAGTTTCTTCAATAGGACCTGTAATTCCCATTCCTGCATTATTAATTAGAATATCTAATCTTCCTTCGTTTGAAATAACTTCTTCAACAGCTTTTAAAATAGTTTCAGTATTATTAACATCTAATGAGACCAATTTAAATGGATGATTTTTTATGTTGTTTGAATTTCTGCTTGTTCCATAAACAATAAATCCTTTTTGGGTTAAAAACTCACCAACAGATTTTCCTATTCCTGAAGAACCTCCTGTAATTAAAACTACTTTTTTCATTAAATGATTAAATATTGAAAGGTTAAAAATTCCTTAATAAGTTTCAAAAGTACGGTATTTGGACTAAAATTAGAATTGGAAGTGAAATTAATTTGAGGTAATTTCTATTTTTGAAATTTAAAAAAAAGGACATAAAAAAAGGCAAGCTACCTACATCACACTGCTACAACCTAATACCTTTGCTGCGTTCCCGCCCTGGAGGATTCAAAGGGAGCTAGTTGTGTAGGACTTGCCGCTGCAAATTTACAATCATTTTTAATCTTGCACAATCTTTTCTTACCAAATTTGTAACAAAACTTCAATTTTAGTTACTAATCAATTGTATATGTTTTATTTCATGGTTTTTCTAAACTTAAAATGAAAACAAAAATGAATTCAATATATTTGTCCAACTAACTAAAAAAATCAAATCACAATGGAAAATCAAACATCAAGTAAAAACACAATTTTAAACTACGGATTATACTTAGGTATTATTTCTGTTTTAGTAAGCCTTGTAGTATATGCAATGGGAAATCATGTAAAACCACATTGGTCAGTTAGTGTCATAAACATCGTAATTATGCTTACCATGATTGTAATGGGAATGAATAAGTTTAAAAGTGATAATAACGGATTTATGTCTTGGGGACAAGCTGTAAAAATAGGTGTTGGACTTACAGTTGTAAGTACTGTTATCGTAATTATT
>NZ_CALAEQ010000137.1 GCF_937891065.1 uncultured Lutibacter sp.
TAGAATCCTTAAATCATTTTTAATTCACGATTTTATAGGTTAACATAAATACAGTTTTTAACGAACTTGTAAAGTTTATTAAAGTCAATAATTATTATAAGACTCTAGTTAAACCAACTATTGGTTTTTAACCAATAACGTAACAAAATTAGGAAGTTGTTTTTTGTTTAACAAGCTATTTTTTTAATATTATAGCGATTTATATTATATGTATTGTGATGAAAGAAACGTATCATTTATTACAACAAGTACGCTTAAAACTATAAAATAATTAGATTCAATGCTTAAAAAGTTACTAAATGAATAGTTGTTTATACTTGGTTTTATAAATTTCGTTAATCTAACAAGTCTAAATATACTGTTTGAAAATCGAAATTCATACATTTGATCGTTAAAAATATAATTTAGACACATTAATTTTAAACTAATTTATGGCGAATTCTAAAGTTAAAATAAGCAGTATTAATAATTTATCAAGCAATTATTATAAATTAGATAAGATAAATTTCGAATATCAGCTTAAAAACGGTTCTTGGCAACAACAAAGTCGCGAAAGTTATGATAGAGGTGACGGTGCTGCAATTTTGTTATATAATCCAATTAAAAAAACAGTAATTCTCACCAAACAATTTAGAATGCCAAGTTATTTGAATGAAAATGAAGATGGTATGATGATTGAAGTTTGCGCTGGTTTGCTAGATGATGACGATCCTTTAACTTGTATAAAAAAAGAAGCTGAAGAAGAAACAGGGTATAAAATAAACAACCCAACAAAACTGTTTGAGATTTATTCAACACCAGGAGCTGTTACTGAAAAAATCCATTATTTTATTGCCGAATATAATGATGAAATGAAGATGAACGAAGGTGGTGGTTTAGAAGATGAAACCGAAGAAATTGAAGTACTTGAACTAGACTTTAGAAGTGCTTTAACTATGATTTCAACTGGTGAAATTTGTGATGCCAAAACAATTATTTTGTTGCAATACGCTCAAATACACCATCTAATTTAAACTTATTATTATGAGTTTTTATCAACAAATTGCCTCTTATTATCACCATATTTTTAAAATCAATGTTAATCAAGTTGATTTTATTAAGCTAAAAATACCAGAAAGTGATTGTAATGTTTTAGATATTGGATGTGGAATTGGAACGCTTTCTTTGGAGTTGGCGAATTATTACAAAAACGTACGGGGAATTGATATGGATGCTGAAATGATTCGAGCAGCTTCAATAAAAAATGAAGACGCATCAAAATCCATTCAATTTCAGCAAATAAGTATGCTTCAATTAGATGCATTTATAGATAAAAATTCTGTAGGAGGCATCATTTGTTTTGGTAATACCATAGTTCATCTGAATTCGTTAGATGAAATAGCTGATTTTTTACAACAATCAAAAGCTGTACTTAAATCAAATGGAAAATTGTTACTTCAAATAGTTAATTACGATAAAATTATTAAAAAAAACATTCAACAATTACCTATCATTGAAAATGATGAAATACTATTTGAACGAAATTACCATTATCTTAAATTGGAAAATAAAATTGATTTTAATACGCGTTTAACAGTTAAATCAACCCAACAAATAATTGAAAATAGTATTGAATTGTTGCCGCTATTAAAAGAGGAATTAGCGCTTTTATTAAAAAATGCTGGTTTCAACAATTGTAACTACTATGGAAATTTCAATAAGGAATCGTATACTATTAATAGTCCTGCTTTAATTATAGAGGCTTGGTAATCAAATGGTTTTATAACTTATAGGAATATTAAGAAATTAAAAAAAGTGAAATATCACTTCAAAATAAAAATAAATTAAAATGGAATTGAAAAACAAAAAAGCCATCATTACAGGTGGAAGTAGAGGACTTGGAAAAGCAACAGCAATAGCATTTGCCAAACTAGGAATTGAAGTGGCAATTACTGGTAGAAATGAAAAAAGTTTAAAAGAAACAGCTACCGAATTAAAAGCACTTGGAGTAAATGCTTTTTACGAAATATTTGATGTTGGTAATTATGAAGAAGTTAAAGTTGGAATTAAAAACTGTATTTCAAACTTAGGAACTGTAGATATTTTAGTGAACAATGCGGGAATTGCAGCTTTTGGTTCTTTTAATGAAATGGAAGTAAGTGTTTGGGAAAACATTATTAAAACCAATGTTTTAGGAATGTATTACGTTACAAAAGAAGTGCTTCCATATTTAATTGAAAAAAATGAAGGTGATATTATCAACGTTTCTTCAACAGCTGGTTTAAACGGTAATGCAAATGTTTCTGCGTATTCAGCATCAAAATTTGCAGTTATTGGATTGTCGGAATCATTAATGAAAGAAGTTCGTAAAAATAATATTAGAGTAAATACATTAACACCAAGTACTATTGCTACCGATATGGCTTTGGAATTAGGAATTACTGATGGAAATGAAGAAAAAGTATTACAACCTGAAGATTTTGCTCAATTAATTGTTGCAGGTTTACAATTACCTAGACGTGCCATGATGGCAAACGCATCTTTATGGTCTACAAATCCATAATTATACATACATAGTTCATATAATTAAAACCAAACAAATGTTCAATTTTATAACAGTTGTTTGGTTTTTGTTTTTTATATCAAACAGTACAAATCCCTATATTTGCAAGGACTCATAACTATTGTATTTTTTAATATAATAGTAAAACAAGTAAATAAATGATTATAGAAAATCTAGTAGGCGCCTACAATATTGTTGGTAGTAACCAAGATGAAACTGACAACACCTATAAAGGAACACTTACTTTATCTCTAGATAGTAACAAAAGAATAATTGCCAAATGGTTTATTAATAATGAGCAAGAACAAATTGGAACTGGCTTTTTTAAAAATAACATTTTAGTAATCAACTTTAGCTATCAATCAAAAGATGATTATACGTATAAAGGAGTGGTTGTGTATCATTGTATTTCTGATACAATATTAGATGGGTTTTGGTCAGAAAAACACGGAGATCCACTGTATTTAGGTACAGAACGCTGTTTTAGAATTACAGAACAAAATGAATTACTAAATTAAATAATAACGTATGCAATGTCCTTGTAATATTAAAAAAAAATATAGTGATTGTTGTCAAAAAGTACATCAAAATATTAATTCAGTTTCTTCAGCTGAAGCTTTAATGCGTTCTAGGTACAGCGCATTTGTAGTAGCAAATATTGACTATTTACAAAAAAGTCACCATAGTAAAACGAGGCCTTCAAAAAAGGAGAAAAGAGACATTGAAAAATGGACAAAATCTGTAAAATGGTTAAAATTAGAAGTTTTAAAAACCACAAAAGGAACCACAACTGACGCTACAGGAACAGTTGAGTTTAAAGCCTTTTTTATGGAAAATGGATCAATTAATGTGATACACGAAAACTCAAGCTTTTCTATTGAAAATAACCATTGGGTGTATGTTGGTGCAAAAGATTAAACCAATTATAATATTCTAGATTTTAAGATTTTGAAAGCATCTTTAAAACTTCTACTGCTTTCTCGGCATCCTTTTTAGATACAAAAATATGATCGTGATAATAACCTGCAATTACATTACAACTAATATCGTTTTTTGCCAATTCACTTGAAAATAAAGCGGTTAAACCAACTGCATCTAATGAAGAATGGACTGTAAGTGTAATCCAAGAGGAAACATAATCATAATTTAATTTTAGCGCATCTGCTTTTAAACGATTCATTACAATGGTTGTTCCTTCGGCTTCTTTAAATTCACAAATTGTATCATTTCTGTTTATTTTTGATACATCTTGTACAGTACAAAATACATAATCACCAGAATTTAATTTTGGAGTCATTCCTTTAATAAGTGCACTTAAATTTGTTTCGCCAGCCATAACTGTATTTTATTTTTCTGAAACCTTAATTACTCTATCAACTGTATCTAATTTAGATAAGGTTAAACGAACAATACTATTTGCTTTTGCAAGCAAATCGTGTGGAACGCTGGCCTCAAGTGCAACCAAATCTCCTTTTACTAAATTGTAAATAGTTCCGTCAACACCAAAATCTATGGCACCTTCAAAAATTTCAACTGTAATAGGAAATGAAGTTTTATGCTCCTTCATTACTTGATTTTTTTGCATTAAAATCCTAATTTCTTTGGTGGTTTCAGTTTCAAATAATACTGTAATTGAAGGTTTTGTATCGTTAAAAGTTAAGTTTTCTGTAAGTGATGATTTTTTCATAATAGTAGTTTTACCAACCTCTATATTTTGGAGGTTCTATAGTGTTTAAATTTAAATATACGATTAATTGTCCACGATGGTGTGTTACGTGATCTTGCAATAAATTTAAGATTTGTAATTTACTTTTAGGCCCAGCAAAAAATTCAACTTCCGTTGATAATTCTTCTAAAAGCACTTTTTTAATTGTTTCTGCAACATTATCAAAAGAAGCAGTTAATTGGTTTATGATTTCTTCCTTTGATTTCGGATCAATTTTTTCCGTTTTTTCACCGTTAAAATATTTAGAACTTAACCAATCCATGTTTCCTTGTATATGAATTAATTGTTCTTGAAAACTCATTTGTCGCTCAGTTGGTTTATAATTATAGTTAGCTTCAGGCATAGCTTTTGCTATTTCTAATAAATAATTTTTAGAGTTTTCCCATTTTAGTAAAAATGCTGATTTCACATCGTTTTGAGCTTTCATCTGATTGACAGTTAGGATAGTAAATAAAGTTATGATAAATATTTTTCTCATTCTAAAAACTGTTAATATTATTTGTGAACGGGTTAAATATACTCAATACTTTTTTATATTTTAGCCCTAAACTATTTTAACACATTTTTAAAAACGATTATGGCAGAAGACAAAGAAAAAGTAGCAAAATTAAAAGCATTACAACTCACATTAGATAAATTAGATAAAACCTACGGAAAAGGTGCTGTAATGAAAATGGGCGATGTTGCTATATCTGATATAGATGCCATTTCTTCAGGGTCATTAGGATTAGATATTGCTTTAGGAGTTGGCGGTTATCCACGTGGTAGAGTTATTGAAATATATGGACCAGAATCTTCAGGTAAAACAACGTTAGCATTACACGCAATTGCAGAAGCTCAAAAAGCAGGAGGTATTGCTGCTTTTATTGATGCTGAACACGCATTTGACCGTTTTTACGCTCAAAACTTAGGAATTGATATAGATAACTTAATAATTTCTCAACCAGATTATGGTGAACAAGCTTTAGAAATTGCAGATAATTTAATTAGCTCAGGAGCTATTGATATAATTGTGATTGATTCTGTTGCTGCATTAACACCAAAAAGTGAAATTGAAGGCGAAATGGGTGATTCTAAAATGGGATTACACGCGCGTTTAATGTCTCAAGCACTTCGTAAATTAACAGGTACAATCCACAAAACAAATTGTACGGTGATTTTTATTAACCAATTACGTGAAAAGATTGGTGTTATGTTTGGAAATCCTGAAACAACTACAGGTGGTAATGCATTAAAATTTTACGCATCAGTTCGTTTAGATATTAGAAGAAGAACCCAAATTAAAGATGGTGATAAAGTAATTGGAAATAGCACTAAAGTTAAAGTAGTAAAAAATAAAGTTGCTCCACCTTTTACAATAGCTGAATTTGACATAATGTATGGTTTAGGTGTTTCTAAAACAGGTGAAATATTAGATTTAGGTGTTGAATTTGGAATTGTTAAGAAAAGTGGATCTTGGTTTAGTTATGGTGAAACAAAATTAGGACAAGGGCGCGATGCTGTAAAAGCATTAATAAAAGACAACCCAGATTTAGCTGAAGAATTAGAAGGGAAAATTAAAGAGGTTATAAATAAGGGAAAATAGGAATAGATAACATATAAAGTTTTAAAAGGAAGTAATATCATATGTTGCTTCCTTTTTTATTGACTCTAACTCATTATTTATTAAATACTTTCTTTATGAATTAACCAAAAACAAAATTTACCCCTAAAACCTTACTATATAGAATAATAGTCTATTTTTGCCAAAATTCCTTTTTTTTTAATTATATACTTTTTTAAAAGCTTTTGAAAAATAATAACGTAAAATTATTAATTGGCAGAACGGATATTGTCGATTTTCCAAAACTAAATTTGCTTGGTATTCATGTAAAAATTGATACGGGAGCTTATACTTCTAGTTTTCATTGTCATGATATTAAAATTGAAAACAATATTTTGAAATGTCAACTTTTAGATCCCGAACATCATAAATTTGAAGATGTTCATTTTGAATTTAGTGAGTTTTCACAGAAAATAGTAAAAAGTTCAAACGGTCAAATAGAAAACCGGTACTTAATAAAAACTGAAATATTCATATTTGATCAAATATATCCTATAGCATTAACGCTTTCAGAAAGAGGATCTATGAAATATCCAGTATTATTGGGAAGAAAATTTCTTTCTAAAAAATTTATTGTAGATACTTCAAAAAAATATATATCATTTAAAAATTTAAATACAAAACTAACTGAATAGTATGAAAATTGTTGTTTTATCAAGAAATCCAAATTTATATTCTACAAAAAGACTTGTTGAGGCAGGTAAAGAAAGAAATCATGAAATTATTATTGTAGATCACACAAAGTGCGATATTATTATTGAAAGAAAAAAACCAGCAATTCGTTATAAACACGAATTACTAACAGATATTGATGCGGTAATCCCAAGAATAGGAGCATCAGTAACTTTTTTCGGAACTGCTGTAGTACGTCAATTTGAAATGATGAAAGTTTTTACAGCTGTTGAATCACAAGCATTAATGCGTTCAAGAGATAAATTGAGAAGTTTACAAGTACTTTCAAGAGCAGGTTTAGGTTTGCCAAAAACAGTATTTACTAATTATTCAAAAAACGTTGCTGATGTTATTGAAAGTGTAGGAGGTACGCCTTTAGTTATAAAATTATTAGAAGGCACACAAGGTTTAGGTGTGGTTTTAGCTGAAAATGATAATGCAGCAACATCTGTTTTAGAAGCGTTTAATGGATTACAAGCACGTGTAATTGCTCAAGAATTTATTAAGGAAGCCAAAGGTGCAGATATTCGAGTATTTATTGTAGATGGAGAAATAGTTGGCGCTATGAAACGACAGGGAAAAGAAGGAGAATTCCGTTCTAATTTGCATCGAGGAGGTACAGCTGAAATTATAAAATTATCAATCGACGAAAAAAATGCAGCTTTAAAAGCCGCTCGTGTAATGGGATTAGGAATTGCTGGAGTAGATTTATTACAATCAGCTCGTGGACCACTTATTTTAGAGGTAAATTCCTCACCAGGATTAGAAGGTATTGAAGCTGCTACTGGAGTTGATATCGCTGGGAAAATTATTCATTATATTGAACGACACGTAGATGTAGATTAAAGATGAGAATATTAAATCATAAAATTGGACTTGGAGAATCTGTTCAAGTTAAAATGGATTTTGCGAGACTTAATACTCGAGATACCATTGAAGTACCTATCATTGTTGAGCGAGGTAAAAAAGACGGTCCTTGTTTATTATTAATTGGTGGTGTTCACGGCGATGAAACAAATGGGGTTGAAATTGTTCGCCAAATTGTTGCTAAAGGTTTAAATAAACCTGAAATAGGAACAATTATTTGTATTCCTTTATTAAATGTTTTTGGTTTTATAAATCAAACAAGAGAATTTCCTGATGGAAGAGATTTAAATAGGGTTTTTCCAGGATCAGATAAAGGATCATTGGCAAGTAGATTTGCGTATCATATTATGAAGGAAGTAATTCCTCATATTGATTATTGTATTGATTTTCATACAGGTGGAGCACAACGTTTCAATTATTCTCAAATTAGAATTGACGAAGATGATGAAGAAATTTTAAATTTGGCTAAAATTTTTGGTTCTCCATACATTGTTTACAGTAAAAGTCAAGAACGAACTTTTAGAAGATCAATGGTTAAACTAGGAATAAAAGTATTGTTGTTTGAAGGTGGAAAATCATTAAATTTAGACAAAACAGTTACAAAAATTGGAATTCAAGGTGCTATAAATGTAATTCACGAATTAGGTCTGAAGGATTTTTCTTCTAAAATTATAAAGACTAATATTACGAATCAACCTATAATTATTAAAAGTTCTAAATGGATTAGAGCCAAGCATTCAGGGATGTACAGATCAGATGTTAGTGCGGGTCAAAAAGTAGCTAAAGGGCTGAAATTAGGAAGTATTTCTGATCCTTTTGGAGATTTTGAAAGTGCCTTCAAAAATAATCAAGAAGGGTATATCTTAAACTCAAATCACGCTCCAGTTGTAAATCAAGGTGATGCACTTTTTCATATAGGATTTGAATAAAGCAGGTGTTAAAAGTTGAAAACATATCATTCGGTTACACTTCAAAAGAAGTATTAAAAAATATTAGTTTTACTGCTAATAAAGGTAATTATATTGCTGTAGTTGGTGAAAGTGGTTGTGGGAAAAGTACACTCTTAGAAATTATTTACGGCTTACTTCATATCGAAAAAGGTTCGGTTTATTGGAATAACGAAAAGTTACTAGGACCCAATTTTAAGTTAATTCCAGGAGAAGATTTCATGAAATACTTACCACAGGATTTTGACTTAATGCCTTATATTACTGTTGAGGAGAATATTGGTAAAAATATTTCAAGTTTAAATCCAAATAAGCTACAACGCATACAAGAATTACTAGAAGTTGTAGATATGTCGGCCTTTTTAAAAACAAAGGTTAAAAACTTGAGTGGAGGTCAAAAACAACGCGTAGCTATTGCAAAAGTAATTGCAAAAGAACCTAAAGTTTTGTTATTAGATGAACCTTTTAGTCATATAGATAATTTTAGGAAAAATAAATTAAGAAGAAGCCTTTTTAAGTATTTAAAGTCAAAACACATTACTTGTATTGTAGCCACCCATGATACTACGGATGCACTTTCTTTTGCTGATGAAATTTTAGTGATTAGAGATGGAAATTTTGTTGCTATAAACTCGCCAGAAGCGTTATATAAAAACCCTAAAAATGCTTATGTAGCTTCACTTTTTAATG
This sequence comes from uncultured Lutibacter sp., assembly GCF_937891065.1. Taxonomy (GTDB): domain Bacteria; phylum Bacteroidota; class Bacteroidia; order Flavobacteriales; family Flavobacteriaceae; genus Lutibacter. Next base: position 9,048 of record NZ_CALAEQ010000137.1, read on the forward strand.
AAATAAACGAAATTCCTTTAAGTAAAATTGATTTAAAATCTCCATCAAAAGATACAATTTTAGTATACCCAAATCAAATTAAATTTGTTAAAAAATCAGAAATAAAAGCAACTGTTTTAACATCATATTTTAAAGGAAGTTATTATTTAATTGAAGCTGATTTAAATGGAGAAATTATATTTTTTGAGCATTTCGAAAAGATACAATTAGGTTCAGAAATTTGCTTAAAATTAATTAAATTGTAACGACTAAAAGTGGGTATATTTTATTAAATCAATACAAACAAAACAAATGAAAATAGCTTTTATTGGATTAGGAATTATGGGAAGCAATATGGCTTCGCATTTAGCAAAAAACAACTTAAACTTAACAGTTTATAATAGAACTCCAAAGAATTTTGAACATTTCGGAAATTCAAATGTAACTATTGCGGATTCGGTTAAAAATGCTGTAAAAGATGCTGACATTGTTTTTAGTATGTTATCTACACCTCAAGTTGTTGAAGACGTATTTTTTGGAACAGCAGGTGCGCTTAATTCAATGAAAAAAAATGCAATTTGGGCAGATTGTTCTACTGTAAATCCATCATTTAGTATTCGCGCTTTTGAAGAAGCAACAAAATACAATATTAGATTTTTAGATACTCCAGTTTCAGGCTCAAAAATTCCTGCAGAAAATGCGGAATTAATTTTTCTAGTTGGTGGAGAAGAAAATACTTTGAATGAGATTCAGCCATATTTAAATGTGATGGGAAACAAAGTGTTACATATAGGTGATATTGGTAAAGGAGCATCGTTTAAAATGCTTGTAAATATGATGCTTGCTCAATCTATGCTTGTTTTTTCAGAAGCCATATTATTGGGTGAAAAAATGGGAATTTCTAAAGATTTCTTATTAGATACAATTCCTAATTTAATTGTTTCAGCTCCTTTTACAAAATCAAAGGCTCTAGCTATAAAAAGTAATAACTATGATGTACAGTTTCCATTAGAATGGATGCATAAAGATTTACATTTAGCTACAATAACTGCCTATGAACACAATCAACCATTGTTTTTGGCTAATCTTACCAAAGAAATATACGCAGGCGCTAACCAAAACGGAATGGGAAGAGATGATATGTCAGCTATTTATAAATTCTTAGAACTGAAAAAATAATTTCATTTACTACTAGTTCAGTTTTACACATTGGTTGCCTAATGCAAATACCAGTAACAATTTTCAAATCAAAACCTCAAAACTAAAATAGTGGGAATACTATAAAATGACATATAAAATTTGATATTTTTTCTTTTAAATAAACCCTGCTCCTAAAGCTATTGAAATTAGTATTAACATAATAGCTACAAAAATTTGTAAAAAGTTAAGAGTCACTTTCTTTAATAGCTTATTACCAAAATAAGCCCCAATTATAGCTGATAAAGTAGCGCAAATTATTAATGTTAAATTATCAGTAAGTCCAGATTTAGTAATTCTAGTTGCATATACACTAAGTCTAGTAAAATCAACAATTGCAGATACGATTACTGCAGTTCCTATAAATGCTTCTTTTGATAGTCCTGCTTTGATAAGAAAAGCAGTTCGTAATGCACCTTGATTTCCTGAAAGTCCCCCAAAAAATCCACTTAAAGCACCACCTAAAGGTAATTTTTCTCTTCCAAATTTTAAATTACTGAAATATGGAATTAAATCCATACTTGCAAAAACGATGAGCAATAGTGATATGATAAATTTAACAGGATACACTTCAAAAGTTTTATCCATCATTTCATAAGTAAATAATGGTTTAGCATCTGGAATTTGAAATAATAACCAGGCGCCAACAAAAGCCATAATAACTGCAGGAATACCAAATTTTAATAAAACTGTTTTATCTGCATTTTTACCAACTAAAAAAACTTTAAAAACATTGTTAAAAAAATGAACAACACCTGTTAAAGCTATTGCTAACTCTACAGGAAAGAAAAGCATAAAAACAGGAGTTAATATGGTTCCTAAACCAAAACCTGAAAAAAAGGTTAAGATTGAAACAAGAAATGCAGTTAATGATATGACAAATATTTCCAAATTTCAAAGTGTTTCAAAAATTTATCTTTTGTGTTTTTTAAACTCCAGTTGATCCAAATCCACCGGATCCGCGCTCAGTTTCACTCAAAACTTCAACAATATCCCAGTCTGCACGTTCATGTTTTGCAATTACTAATTGCGCAATACGTTCACCATCATTTATTACAAAATTTCGGTTAGATAGATTCACTAAAATTACACCAATTTCACCTCTGTAATCTGCATCTATAGTTCCTGGAGAATTTAAAACAGTGATCCCATTTTTCGCTGCGAGTCCGCTACGCGGACGTACTTGTGCTTCTGTGCCCACGGGCAAAGCAATAAATAACCCTGTTTTAACAATGGCACGTTCTAAAGGTTTAAGTGTAATTGCTTCAGAAATATTTGCACGTAAATCCATTCCAGCTGATGCAATGGTTTCGTAGTTTGGTAATTCGTGTTTTGATTTGTTGATGATTTGTACTTTCATAATAGTATTTGTTTTTTGAATTTATTAACTTCTTTACGAGTTAGTTTCAATATAATTTTTAAGTCTGTCAATAAAAAAAATCCAACCAGTTCTGCAACTTTCAGGTTTAAAATCTGGAATATTATCAAAAAACCAATATTTCATTTTATCAATATCTGTAATTGCATCCCAAATAACACTTATAGAAGCATGAAATAATTGCTCAACAATAATAGGTGTTTCTTTTGTTGTCATATTTATTTTATATTGTATAACCAAGTAACAACTTCTAAAAATTCACTTTTCCAAAAAGCTTCATTATGATTTCCATTGGGGTTTATTTTTGATTTTATGTTCTTTGATTTAAAACCAGTTTTTAGTAATAATTTTTCAGTTTTTTCAGTTCCTGAAACCATGTCTTTACCTTCTTTTTCACCAACTAATAAAAACAATTTCACCTTTTTAGTATTTCCATACTCCTTAGTAAATCCTTCAACTTCATCTGAAAACCAAAATGAAGTTGACAATGCGCCAATTTTCCCAAAAATTTTAGGATGTTTAAGTCCGCCATAATAAGAAATTAAACCACCTAAAGAGCTTCCAATTAAACCAGTGTATTTTTGTTGTTTTTTGGTTCTGTAAGTAGCATCAATATAAGGTTTTAAAGTATTTTTAATAAAATCAATATAAATTTCACCTTTTCCACCTCCATATTTTTCATGTGACCAAGGTGTGTATTCGTTAATTCGTTCTGCTCCACCATTTTCAATACCAACAACTATAAAACCTTTTCCTGTTTTATTGAAGAGTTCATTTAAAGTTTCATCAACTTCCCATTCACCAATATATGATGTCGCATTGTCAAATAAATTTTGACCATCGTGCATATAAATCACAGGATATTTTTTTGAATTTTTAGCATAATTTGGAGGTAGATACACCCAAATTTTATGACTGATATCGTTCAATTCAGGAATTAAAAATTCTTTTTCAATAATTGAAACATTTTTAGAAGCTGTTGATTTTTTTTCTTCAGTATTTTGAGAAAATAAAATGGAAGTTGTCAAAAAAATTAGTATAAAAAAAGCACTCAAATGTTTCATGATTTTATCGTTTTAAAATTGCTGAAATTTCCTTTTTTTCGTTCCAAAAAATTAACATTCCAAAAGCTAAAACAAGTCCAACAGAAATTAAATAATTTTCTCTAAAATAGTTAAACGAAACAAATGAAATTAAAATAGCAGCGATTAAATAGCTACCTGATTTAATTAAATTATACGGAACCGGATAGTGTTTCTTTCCTATAAAATAGGAGAGAACCATCATAGTTCCGTAAGCAAATAAAGTTGCCCAAGCTGAAGCAATAAATCCAACAACAGGAATTAAAGCAACATTAATAATAATGGTAATTATTGCGCCAATTATAGAAAACAACATAGCGTAACGCGTTTTATCTGTTAGTTTGTACCAAATAGCTAAATTATGATAAACACCTAAAAATAAGTTAGCTAATAACACAATTGGAACAATAATAATTGCTTCCCAATATTGCTGATTGATAAATAATTGCTTCAAAATATCAAGAAAAACAACAATTCCAACAAAAACCAACGAGCCAATAATGATGAAATAGTTGAGAATTTTAGCGTAGGTTTCTTTTGCATCTTTATGATCTGAGTGACTAAAAAAGAAAGGTTCAGCTCCCAAACGAAACGCCATAATGTATAAATTCATAAAAATTGCCAACTTATAGCAAGCAGCATAAATTCCCATGGTGTTTTTGTCAATAAGTTGTCCAATTAAAATCTTATCTAAATTTTCATTAATCACATAAGCAATTCCAGCAACGGCAATAGGCCAAGAGTACGACAACATTTTTTTAAATAAAACAGTATTAAAACTCCATTTAAATTTCAGTAAATAAGGCACTAAAAACAGCAATGAAATTGTACTACCAATTATATTGGCAATAAATATAAAGTTAACAATAAATGTACTTTCAAAAATAGTATTTAAAAAGATTGGAATGTTTTTTCCGCTAGCTATAAATTCTGGAATATATTTTAAAAACACTAAGTTAATTCCTACAATTACCCCAACATTAATTAATTTAATAGCAGCGTATTTTATAGGTCGGTTTGAAGCGCGTAAATACGCAAAAGGAATAACAGCTAAGGTATCAATTCCTAAAATACCTATCAATAATTTAAGTTGAAGTGGATTTCCACTAAAATCAAAAATTTTGATAAAAAAATCAGAGAATGTAAATGCTAAAACTACAAAAAGTACTGCTGAAGCAAATACACTTATAAAAGAGGTTGAAATTAAATCGTCCTTTTTTTCTTCAGCTTTATAAAATCGAAAAAAAGCAGTTTCCATTCCAAAGGTTAATAACACAGAAAATAAGGCCGCCCAAATATAAAAATTAGTGTTTTCAGCGTAATTATTAGCGGGTAAAGCATCAGTATGCACGCGAACTAACAAAAAGTTAATTACTCGTGGTAAAACGGCTGCAATTCCGTAGATAATGGTGTCTTTAAAAAAACGTTTAAGTGTACTCAATTTGTATTTAATGTAAAATAATTTAAAAATTTAAAAGTACAAAAGATTTTCTGTTTATCATTATAACAACTATAGCGTATATTTTGCTTCAATAACTGATAAAGTTTTTTAGTTTTGGTCTTAGTTTTAGTTTGTTTACTTTTGAAATCTAAATTTGTAATATAATGAGTGAATTTCCTAAGATTGCTGTTTTTGGAAGTGGAAGCTGGGCAACAGCCATTGTAAAAATGTTGTGTGAAAACTTAGAACAAGTTGGATGGTATGTGAGAAATCAAAGTACTGTAGATTATATTAAAGAAAATGAGCACAATCCAAATTACTTAAGTTCAGCAGAATTTGATGTGAATAAACTGTACTTATCTAGTGATATTAATGAATTAGTACGTTATGCTGATATCTTAATTTTTGCCATTCCTTCAGCATTTGTAAAAGCTGAAATAGACAAAATAACTGAAGATTTTTCTAAAAAAATTGTGTTTTCGGCTATTAAAGGTATTGTTCCAGAAACAGGATTAATTGTTGGTGAACATTTCAATAAAATACATGAAATTCCTTTTGAAAATATTGGAGTTATTACAGGTCCTTGTCATGCTGAAGAAGTTGCAATGGAGCGTTTATCGTATTTAACAATTGCTTGTACCGATGCAAAAAAAGCAAAATTGTTAGGTAAATGTCTTTCTAGTAATTACATAAAAACAAAAATATCTGATGATATTATTGGTACGGAATACGCAGCAATGTTAAAAAACATTTATGCAATTGCTGCTGGTATGGCTCACGGGTTGGGATATGGAGATAATTTTCAGTCGGTATTAATGTCAAATTCTATTCGAGAAATGAAGCGCTTTATAAAAAAAGTTCATAAAATGAAGCGAAACATTAATAACTCAGCTTATTTAGGTGACTTATTAGTGACAGGATATTCCGTTTTTAGTAGAAATAGAATGTTTGGAAATATGATTGGTAAAGGATACACTGTTAAAAGTGCAATGATGGAAATGAGTATGATTGCAGAAGGTTATTATGCTTCAAAAAGTGCTTATTTAATAAATGAAAACAACAAAGCTAAAACACCAATAATTGATGCTGTTTATGCAATATTATACGAAAACAAAAATCCGAAACAAATTTTTAATAAATTAACAGAACTATTAGATTAGCAATAGTTTACGTTCCATTTAAATTAAATATTTTTTTTCAAAAAAAGATAACTAAGATTGAAATAAACTTATCTTTGTACTTTAATTTATTAATAAATAACAATGAAAAAAGGTACAGTAAAATTTTTTAACGAATCTAAAGGTTTTGGATTTGTAACAGAAGAAGGTTCAGGAACAGATTATTTCATGCACATTTCAGGCTTAATTGATGAAGTTAGAGAAGGTGATGTAGTTGAATTTGAACTAAAAGAAGGTAAAAAAGGGTTAAACGCAGTAAACGTTAAAGTAATTTAATATACTACATTAGCTTTTTAGAAAAATTTAAACCAGTCAATTTTTGACTGGTTTTTTTATGAAATATATCCAAATTTCACAACCGTTTATTAATTGACAAATATCATACAAACACTTTACCAAGTTTCGTAAATTTGAAAGTGTTTTAATAAAATTTTTAAAGGAAACTTAAAATTAAATAACGACTATGAAAATTGGAATAGTTTACGCAACAGTTGATGGACAAACATTGAAAATTTGTACTAAAATTAAAGAAGAATTAGTACAATTAAACAACCAAGTTGAACTCTATTCAGTTGATGATTTTAATGAAGAAATAACTAATTTCGATAAATTTATTATTGGATCAAGTATTAGATATGGGGTGCATCATAAAAAAATTATTGAATTTATAAATACCAATAAATCAAAACTGGACACTACAAAAACAGCATTTTTTTCAGTTAATTTAGTAGCGAGAAAACCAGAAAAAAACACACCAACCACAAATCCATATGTGGTTAAATTTTTTAAAACTATTAATTGGAAACCTACATTAGTAGAAGTTTTTGCGGGTAAATTAGATTATAAAAAATACCCTTATTTTGATAGAATTATGATTCAATTTATTATGTGGATGACTAAAGGACCTACAGATAAGACGGTTGAGATAGAATATACGAACTGGAATAAAGTATCAGAATTTGGCAAAACACTTCATAATTTATAGATTTTTTAGTAATCCTAAAATCAATAAAGTAAGTTTTGTATATTTGAGAGTAATAAGTATTAAACAACTTAATACCCTACATTAAAATATATGCACTTTTTATTACAAAAATTTGTGATAAATAAAGAATTGGGTTGTTAATAGTTATAATTAAAAATATTGCTATTTTATTATGAAAATAAAACCTACTTACCTCGAATTAGAAAAAGAATTAAAAGAATTTAAAAGTAGTTATAAACTACTACTAAGTTCTAAAGAAGATATTACGGAACTTAAAAGTGCCGAAGAAAATCTTATTAATGCCATTAATATTATAGAAAGAAGTCCTTCTGTGGTGTTTTTATGGAAAAATCTAGAAAATTGGCCCGTAGAGTATGTTTCTAAAAATGTATATCAACTTTTCGGATATACCTCAGAAGAATTTTTAACAGGTAAAATTAATTATAAAGAGCTAATCCATTTAGGTGATGTTACTAGAATAACTGAAGAATTAGCAAAAATTAACAATTCAAACATATTCACACATGAACCTTATAGGATAGTTACTAAAACAGGTGAAATAAAGTGGGTGAAAGACGATATACAAATAAGAAGAAATAAAAATAATGAGATAACGCACTATGAAGGTGTACTGCTTGATATTACTGAAAGTGTAAAAAATGAGCAAGAATTAGTAAGTTTGAATTTAGCAATTGAAAACAGTTTAAATGAAGTTTTTATTTTTAGTGCACAAAATTTAAAAATCACATTTGCAAATGAAACAGCAATAAAAAATATAGGATATACTTTTGAGGAATTAAAAAAAATGACTCCAATAGATCTTTCTCCTGAATTCACAAAAGAAAAAGCATTAAAAAAATTAGAGCCTTTAAAAAGCGGAGAAATTGATAAACTTCATTTTGAAACAATAAGACAACGAAAAGATAAAACTTTATATCCTGTTGAAATATATGTTAGCAAATTTAGTATTCAAGAAGATGAACATTTTTTAGCGCTTATAATTGACATAACAGATCGTAAAGTTGCAGAAATAAAAATAAATGAAAACCAGCAGAAATTTAAAGCATTTACCAATCAATCTTCAGAAGGAATTAGTGTAGCCGATTTAAAAGGTAATTACACATTTGTAAATCCTGCCTTTTGTACTATGGTTGGTTATTCGGAAAAAGAATTACTTAAAATGACTGTTTTTGACGTTACAGCTGATAAAAATGACAAAAAAACTTTTGAAAAAACTACCACTGTTAAAGAGGGTACACCTTTAATAGTAGAGCTTCTCCGTAAAGATAATAGTACATTTGTTGCTGAGGTAATAGGTAAAAATTTAAGCGTAAATGGTGAAAAATTTGTTCTTGGAACCATTCGTGATATTACAGAAATTAAAGTAGCAGAACAACAACTAAAAGTAAGCGAACGCTTATTAAAAGAAGCACAAATAATAGCAAAAATTGGGCATTGGGAATTAAACTTGTTGGATAACAAGTTAACTTGGTCTGATGAAGTTTTTAGAATATTCAATTTAAAACCACAAGAATTTAAACCTGCATATGCTACCTTTTTAGATAAAATTCACCAAAAAGATAAAGAAACTTTCAACAATACTTATATAGATTCATTAGAGAATAATAAACCTTTTGAAATAACAATTAGATTACTATTAAATTCAAACGAAATTAAATATGTTTTTATAAATGGTTACACAGAATTTAATGAAGAAGGCAAACCAGCACGTTCATTAGGAACTATTCAAGATATTACCGAGAGTAAACAAGCCGAACTTAAACTAACCTTAGCAAACCAAAAAACAAAAGAAAGCGAAAAAAGATTTAGAAGCCTATTTAATAACAGTCCGGTATCACTTTGGGAAGAAGATATTTCAGGAGTATTACAACTTTTAAATAAAAAATTAAAAGAAGAAGATAACTTAAAAAAATACCTAGATGAGAATAGCGATTTTGTTTATGAATGCGCTTCAAAAATAAAAGTATTAAATGTTAATAACAGTACCTTAGGTTTATTAGGTGTAAAAACTAAAGAGGAATTAATTAATAATTTAAGTAGTTCTTTCAATTCAAAATCTTTTGACACCTTAAAAGAAGAATTGCTAATGTTAGCTAATAAAGAAACTAAATTTAAAAGAGAAACAGAGTTTATTAGAAGCGATGGTAAGGTTATTACAGTATTCTTAGAGTTTGTATTATTAGGAAAATCAAGAATTATTGTTTCAATGAATGATATTACAGAGTTAATAGAAGCTAAAAAGAAAGCAGAAGAAAGTGATCGTTTAAAAACGGAATTTATTAGCAATATGTCTCATGAAATTAGAACCCCAATGAATGGTATTATGGGATTTTCTGAACTGTTAGGTGATCCAGATTTAATTGATGAAAAAAGAAAGTATTTTGTTCAAATAATTAAAAATAGTGGCAAACAATTACTACAAATAATTGATGATATTATAGAAATTTCTAAATTAGGAACAAAGCAAGTAAAGGTTTATGAAGAGTCAGTTAATTTAAACGATTTATTGTTAGAATTATTTTCAATTTTCGATTCAAAAGCAAAAGAAAATAAGACACCATTATATCTTGAAAAAGGACTTTCAGATAAGCAAAGTATCATATTAACAGATAGATCTAAACTAAATAAAATAGTAAGTAATTTATTGGAAAATGCCTTAAAATTCACAAATGTTGGATCTATAGAGTTTGGTTATAAGTTAAAAAATAATGAAGAGTCTTCAATAGTAGAAATTTATGTGAAAGACACGGGAATTGGTATTAAACCTGAAGATCAAAAATTAATTTTTGAACGCTTTATACGAGCCAACAAAGAAGACTCAAAAAAAGTAAAAGGATTAGGTCTTGGATTGTCTATAGCCAAAGAAAATAGCTTGTTGTTAGGTGGTGAAATTTCGGTTGAATCAATAGTAGGAAAAGGAACTACTTTTTTTATAACAATTCCTTACAAACCGGTTTTTAACGAGATTGAAATTACAAATGAAATGCTACAAGAAAGACAAACCATTTTAATTGTTGAAGACGAAGAAGTAAATTACTTATATTTAGACACTTTACTAAAAGATGTGCTTAAATTAAATTGTATTATTTTGCATGCTAAAAACGGAAAAGAAGCCATAGATATTTGTAAAAGTAATACGGCAATAGATTTGATACTTATGGATTTAAAAATGCCTGTAATGAATGGTTATGAAGCCACAAAAGAGATAAAAAAATTATACCCAAGCATTCCTATTATTGCTCAAACAGCGTATTCAACAAATGAAGAGCAAGAAAAAGCAATAATTGCTGGTTGTAATGCTTTTATTTCAAAACCAATAACCAAAGAGTCTTTATTTAATATAATTAACAAGTTTGTTCCTCAACTATGAAAAATCAACAAAATCGCATAGAAGAAACATTAAAATTCGTTAGAAAAGGAGGCTACCAAATTACAGCTGATGAATTTCTTCAAAAAATAGCTCAATTTTTAACTCAATTATTAGACATTGAAAATGTAATAATTGATAGATATTTACCAGAAACACCCACAATTACTAAAACAGTAGTTTTTTGTAATAAACAAAATATACTACCAAATTTTTCTTATGAATTAGCCAATACACCTTGTGAAAACGTGATTAATAAAGATATTTGTATATATTCAAGTAACATACAATCACTCTTTCCAAAAGACGAATTACTGGTGCAAATGAATATTGAAAGTTATGTAGGAATACCTTTGTGGTCTTCAAAAGGTGAACCTATAGGTTTAATAGCGTTGTTAGATAGCAAACCAATAATAGATGCAGAAAATATTAAAGTTATATTACAAATTTGGGCAATAAAAGTTGAAAAAATATTAGAAAAAATAATTTTTAAAAACACATTAGAGTTAGAAATAAAAAAATTAGAAGTTTTAAATAAACAACACAAAGTAATTGAAGAAAAATATTCCAAAGCATTTTTTAACAACCCTATTGCTATGGAAATTGTAGATTTTAAAACAGGAGAAAGAATTGAAGCCAATGAAAGCTATTTTCAAATTTTTGAATATAGTAAAGATGAATTTTATAAAGGAGATATATTTACTAATAAGTTAACAATAGATGTAGGAATTAGAGATATAAACAACAAAAAGCTTGCGGAGAAAGGGTTTTTTGAAGATTCTAATTTTAATATAGTCTCTAAATCGGGTAAAATAAAAAACTTGCTGGTAAGCGGAGCAAGGTTAAATATTGATAACGGTAACAAAGCTCTTTTAACCTTTAAAGATGTTACTGAAGAAAAACAATCTAAAATTTTACTTCAAAATAATGAAGAAAAATTCAAAAATTTAGCAGACCTTACTTTTGAAGGAATTATAATTCATAATAATGGAATTGCGGTAGATATAAACCGTTCATTTGAAAAAATGTTTGGATATAATCGTAATGATTTAATAGGAAAGATAACTTTAGAGTTTCTTTACCCAAAAAAATATCATAAATTAATTAGGGAAAACAGAAAGAAAAGGAATTTAGTACCCATTGAAATTGAGGGGATTAAGAAAGATGGTACTGTTTTCCCAATAGAAATCACAGGACGCGATTTTATAACAGAAGACAATAAAATATTTAGAGTTGGATCAGTTAGAGATTTAACCGATAAAAATAGAATTCAAACACAAACCAATAAATTAACAACAGCGGTTGAACAAAGTGCTAATACTATTATTATTACGGATGTTGACGGAACTATAGAATATGTAAACCCAAAATTTACTGAAATTACAGGGTTTACTTTAGAAGAAGTAATTGGGAAAAATCCAAGAATTCTAAGTTCAGGAAAACAATCAAAAGAGTATTATGCTAAAATGTGGAAAACCATAAAAGCTGGTGAAACTTGGCATGGTGCATTTCAAAACAAATCTAAATCAGGTGTTTTATTTTGGGAGCAAGTTACCATAACACCTATAAAAAATGATATTGGAGAAATTACAAATTTTTTAGCGGTAAAGGAAGATATAACAAAACGAAAATTAGCAGAGGAAAAATTAAAAGAAGCAACTCAAAGAATTAAAAAAAGCGAACAAAAATTTCGTGAGCTTTTTGAAAAATCTGGAGATGCTATATTGATTATTAAAAATGGAATTTTTATTGAATGCAATCAAAAAACAGTTGAGATGCTTCAATATAAAACAAAAAAAGATTTTTTAAATGTACCCCCTTCAAAATTATCACCAAAATTACAACCAGACGGATTAAATTCGAATGATAAAGCTGAAATATTGATGAATACAGCTTTAGAAAAAGGAACACATAAATTTGAATGGGTTCACACCAAAAAAGATGGAACTAACTTTTATGTAGAGGTGTTACTAACGGTTATTTCTAATGAACCAAATAATAAAGTTATCCATTGTGTTTGGAGAGATATATCGAGACGGAAGATAGATGAAAATAATTTAAATATTGCGTTTCAATTAATTAAAGAAAATGAAGATTATTTAAGTACTATTTTAAAAACTACCAATGAAGGTTTTTGGGTTGTAAATAGTGAAGGCAAAACGAAAGAAGTAAACCCTGAAATGTGCAAAATTTTAGGATATAATGAAACTGAAATTACTGGTAAATCAATTTTTGATTTTGTAGATGTTGAAAACATCAAAATTTTTAAGGAACAACTAAAAATTAGAGAATCAGGAGCATCTTCAATATATGAAATTGAATTGAAAAACAGTAAAGGAATTAGTATATCATGTTTGTTTAAAACTTCACCAATTTTCAATAGTAAAAATGTACCAATTGGTTCTTTTGCAATGGTTACTGATATTACTGAATTAAAAAAATCACAAAAATTATCAGACACTAAAAATGCAGAATTACTTAAGTTAAGTGATGAATTATTTGATAAAAACATACTACTGATAGAAACTAACAGCCGTTTTAAAAGTTTATTCGAAGAAAGTCCAGTTTCAATTTGGGAACAAGATTTTTCAGAAGTAATACAACTTATAAAAACAAAAGGAATAGCAACAAAAGATATTCAAACATATTTAAATGAAAATTTAGATTTTGCTAATGAGTGTATTTCAAAAATTAAAATTATAAACGTAAATAATAAAACATTAGAATTATTAGGAGTTAAAAATAAAGAAGAATTAATAACTCACATACGAAATAGTAATAGTAATAAAGCTATAAATATAGTTGTAAATGAAATTGTATCAATTGTGTCAGGCAAAAAAGAATTTAAAAGCGAAACAGAATTTTTACATACAAATGGAACCATTATTACAGCCATGATAAAATCTAATGTAATAGGTAATAATGGAAAAGTGATAGCTTCTGTAATTGATATTACAGCATTAAATAAAGCCAAAGAAGAGGCGGAAGAAAGTGATCGTTTAAAAACCGAATTTTTAAACAATATGTCACATGAAATTAGAACACCAATGAATGGTATTTTAGGATTTTCAGAAATGCTAAATGAGCCTGATTTAGATATCCAAAAGCGAAATAATTTTGTAAATATTATTCAAAATAGCGGAAAACAATTAATGCATATTATTGATGATATTTTAGAAATTTCTATCCTAGGTACAAAGCAAGTAAAAGTAGAAGAAGAAGAAGTATGTATTAATGATGTGCTGTTAGAATTATTTTCAATTTTTGACATTAAAGCTAAAGAAAATAAAACACCACTATATTTTAAAAAAGCACTTTCAGATAAAGAAAGCATCATAATTTCTGATAGATCGAAATTAAATAAAATACTAAGCAACTTATTAGAAAATGCTTTAAAATTCACAAATAAAGGTTTTATTGAATTTGGGTACAATCTAAAAAATAACAACACTCAACTAGAAATTTACGTAAAGGATACTGGAATAGGAATTAAACCAGAAAAGCAAGAGTTAATTTTTGAGCGTTTTGCACAAGCTGAAAAAGAACTTACAAAAAAAGTTGGAGGTTTAGGATTAGGTTTGTCAATTGCAAAAGAAAATACAGAGTTATTAGGAGGGGAAATTTCAGTAAAATCTGAAATGATGGAAGGAGCAACATTTTTTGTAACGTTACCTTTTAAACCTATTTATACCTTTATTGAAACTGAAAATAATGATAAATACACTATTTTAATTACTGAAGATGAGGAGGTTAATTACATTTATCTTGAAACGGTTTTAAAGGATATCATGAAATTAAATTGTGATATTTTACATGCCAAAAATGGGCGAGAAGCTATTGATATTTGCAAAAAGAATTCAACAATTAATATTGTTTTAATGGATATGAAAATGCCTGTTTTAAATGGTTTTCTTGCTACAAAAAAAATACGAGAATTTAGACCTAACCTACCTATTATTGCCCAAACAGCCTATTCAACTATTGAAGATAGAGAAGAAGCAATTAATATTGGTTGTAACGATTTTATTTCAAAACCAATTGGAAAGGACGTTTTAATGAATATAATTAACAAGTATTTAAAAGAAACCACAAAAGATTTAGACTAAATGTATCATGCCAAATTTAAGGTTGTATAAAAACTTTTATTTTTAAAATTGAATAAAAAATATTAAAATATATGAGAATTTTATACATCATTTTAATGCTTACTTTTTTAAATGTTAAAGCTCAAGAAAGAGTTTTAATAAGCGAAACAGATAGTATTAATATATACGAAACCTATTTATCAATTAACACTACCAATAATATTTTTCCCTCGAAATATAAAAATGGACTTTTGTATTTGTCATCTCATAAATCTACTAATTCTCATCTTTTTTATTCAAATTTAAATTCAAAACCAAAAAAAATAAAAATTGATAAGAGATTTAAATCAGGTTCGGTAAATGTGTTTAAAAATGAAATATATGTGACGGCAACTTCTAAAAATATGGATTCGTTTGGGTTTTTTAATTTGGCTATTTATAAAGGAATAATTGAAGATTTAAAAGTTTCAAACTTTAGCATATTACCAATATGTAAAAATGAATTTTCATATGCAGATCCGGTAATTTCTAATGATGGTAATTTAATGGTAATTGTAACTAATGAGAACGATAGGTATCACTTGCTAGAACTCAAAAGAACTGAAAATAATGAATGGGAAAGAGGAAGCGTTATTTATATTGCTCATCCAAATTTTAAGATTATAAATCCAACAATTTATGATGAAAATACCATCTATTTTTCATCAAATATATACAATGGAGAATTGACAAGTGTTGTGTATGAAAATATTGATGGAAATTTAAAAATGGTTGAAAAAAAGAGAGAAACAGGCGTGTTTAACATCTATAAAATTGAAAGAAAGAATGGTACTTGGGGAATACCCATAAAAGCAACTAGGTTTAATTCTGAATTTGATGAACTTGGCGTTTTATTTACTACAAAATCAAGCGGTTATCTAACTACTTACAGGTTTAATAATAATGATAATATTTACTATTTTGAATTAAAATAAAACTTAAAATTAAAAAAGTAAACAAACCGGAGTAGGGGTATTTTTACTGTATAAAAAAGTAAGATTTCCCGTATTTAAATCAACTTTATAAACGCTAATGTTTTTACTTTTTTGATTTGCAACCAATAAAAATTTTCCGTTAGGAGCAATGGTGAAATTACGAGGCCAATCTCCATTTACTGATATTGTTTGCATTTTTTGAATAGTTCCATTTAATGCATCTCTTTTAAAAACCACTATACTATTTTCACCTCTGTTTGAACCATATAAATAGTTTTCATTCGAAGATAAATGAATATCAGCACAAAAACTTTCACCTTCAAATCCTTCGTTTAAAGTGCTAATATTTTGAATTTTAATATACTTATCTGTTCCTTTTTTTAAAACTGTAATGGTAGAGTTGAGCTCATTAATTACATATATAAAATAACCGTTTTTAGAAATTTCAAAATGACGAGGGCCAGATTTTTCACCCATTAAATAATTTTCATTTAAAAGATATTCATTCCCGCTTTTAACATAGTGCGCTAAAAAATCACGACCTAAATCAGCAACAAACAATTCATTATTTAAAAATTTTGTTGAATGAGCGTGTGATTTTTTATTTGGAGTATTATGATTTATAATTTGATTTGCAGGTTTAATTGCTCCGTTTTTTTCAATTTTATGAATAGAAATAGTTCCGCCAGTATAATTTGAAATAACAGCATTTTCATTATTTAATTGAATATGACAAGGATGAGCTCCGTTAGAACTTACACTATTTATAAATTGAAGCAATCCATTTTCAGTAACTGAAAAAGCACTTACAAAACCACTGTTGGTATTTTCAAAATCAGCTACTTCGCTTACAACATATAAAAATTCTCTATTGGTAGAATAGGATAAAAACGATGGATTTGTAACTTTAGCGGCTAATTTTTGGTTGTTAATTTCACCTGTTTCAGTATTGAAATCGTAACAATAAATTCCTTCACTTGTTTCATCGGTATACGTACCAACGTAAAGTGGAATATTTTGAGCGTTTGAGATGAGACTAAAAAACATGAAAAAAGAAATAAATGATGTTTTCATAAGTAAAAAGTTATAGGCATTTTATTTTACTAAAATACCACGTTTATTTAACAAAGGAATATTGCGTAAAGCACCTTCTTTTATGGTACCTTTTTCAAATAAATATTTTTTATCAAACAGTTGGTTTCCTTCAAAAAAAGTAACATTAAAAAAGTTTGAAATAGTTATAACTTCACCTTGTAATAATTCAATTTTAGCGAAAGATTTTGCAGGCAATTTTTCGATTTTCTTACGCATTAATGAAGTTTCTAATAGTTTATCTTCATCATATCCTTTAGAAACAATAAGAACCATTTCAATAGCAACTTCTTTATTGTTAATAATATAGGCGTTCCAGTCTTCACATAAAAATTCATTGTTATATTCTTTAACAATAGCAACAAATATGTTTGTAGCTTCGGGTATTTCTAGATCTTTTTTCATAAAAGTTTAATAAAAAGAGGCTGTCTGAAAAGTCAAATTTTATGTCATATTGAGCTTGTCGAAATATATTATTTAATCAAAGTTAACTTTGACAAGCTTTGTTTGATAAAATGAATATTATTCACTTTTTAGACAGCCTTTTGTAAACTATATTATTGATTTAAATTGCTCTAAAAAACGAACATCATTTTCATAAAACATTCTAATATCAGGTATTTGATACAATAACATTGCAATACGCTCAATTCCCATTCCAAAAGCATAACCCGAGTAAATTTCAGGGTCAATGTTTGTGTTTTTTAACACATTTGGATCAACCATACCACAACCCATAATTTCTAACCAACCAGTTCCTTTTGTAATTTTATAATCGGTCTCAGTTTCCAATCCCCAATAAATATCAACTTCAGCACTTGGTTCAGTAAAAGGGAAATAAGATGGGCGTAAACGTATTTTAGATTTCCCAAACATTTCTTTAGTAAAATACAGTAACGTTTGTTTTAAATCAGCAAAAGAAACATCAGTGTCAATGTATAAACCTTCAACTTGATGAAAAATACAATGTGCACGTGCCGAAATATCTTCGTTTCTAAACACACGACCTGGAGAAATAGTTCTAATAGGTGGTTTGTTATTTTCCATATATCGTACTTGCACAGATGAAGTGTGTGTACGCAATAAAATATCAGGATTTTTTTCAATGAAAAAAGTATCCTGCATATCACGAGCCGGGTGATATTCAGGTAAATTTAGAGCTGTAAAGTTATGCCAGTCATCTTCAATTTCAGGACCTTCAGAAACTGTAAATCCAATGCGTGAAAACACATCGATAATTTTGTTCCGAACCAAAGAAATTGGATGACGCGATCCTAATTCAATAGGTTCAGACGGACGTGTTAAATCTCCATAAAACCCTTTTTGCTCTGTAGCATTTTCTAAAATATCTTTTAGTTTAGCAACTTTATCTTGTGCAGAATTTTTTAAAATATTTAATGCTTGTCCAAAATCTTTTCTTTCAGCAGGTGCTACATTCTTAAACTCCTCAAATAAATCGTTTAGTATTCCTTTTTTACCTAAGAATTTAATTCTAAAAGTTTCAATTTCATCTTTAGTAGTTGCATTAAATGCAGTTACTTCACCAATCAGTTCTTTTACTTTATCTAACATTTTATTTATAAAATTAGGCTGCAAATTTAAACAATTTTATTTTGAAAAAAAGAATAAGTGTTTGAAAGGTGTTTATTGATTTTTACTTTAGAAAAATACCTTTATCGTGCACATGATTTTAATGTTCCTTAAATTTTCAAATAACACTTTACTGTTGAAACTAATTAATCTAATTAAAAACGCTCAAATTTATGGTTAAAATTATATATTGCATTGATAAATAAAGTTACTCAAATAATGAAAAATCCTTTACCAGATTTAAAAGCATATGAGTTTGAAGATGTTGCTTTTAATGAGTTAATGCAAAATAGAATTAATAAAATTTTAATAGTTTGCTCTAACTACGATTACTACATGTTAGAAGAAGATGGTAGAATTGACGAGCGAATTTTTAATGAATATACAGCTTTAAACTTAAGATATCCTCCAAATTTTGTACACGCCAACTCTGCAAAAAGAGCTATAAAAATGTTAGAATCTAATAAAATAGATTTGGTGATTACTTGGTTAGATATTGGTAATTATAAAGCATTTGAAACATCACAACAAATTAAATTAGCTTTTCCAAATGTTCCAATTGCAGCTCTTAGTCATTATTCTTCTGAATTAAGAAAAAAAGTTTTAAGAACCAATACGGGTATTATAGATTTTGTTTTTCATTGGAGTGGAAATGTTGATATTTTTTTAGCCATTATAAAATTAACTGAAGACAGAATGAATGCTGAAAACGATATCAATAAAATTGGTGTTAAAGCTATTTTATTGGTTGAAGATTCCCTGCGATTTTATTCAAGATATTTACCAATTATTTATAAAATTATATTAAAACAGACACACTCATTTATGTCGGAGGGTTTAAATGAGCATCGTGGAATGATGTTAATGAGAGGTCGCCCAAAAATATTGTTGGCTACAAATTACGAAGAAGGAATATTGCTGTTTGAAAAATACCAACACAATCTTTTAGGTGTTATTTCAGATGTTAGTTATTATAAAGGTGGTGAACGAGATGCACATGCAGGGTTTGAGTTTTTAAAATATGTTAGAAGTTTAGAGCGTTATTTTCCATTTTTAATTCAATCTTCAGATAATGAAAATGAGAAAATTGCTTTGGAGTTAAAAGGTAAATTTTTATATAAACATTCAGAGACATTAGGACAGGAACTGAAAAAATTTATCACGAAATATTTCTCATTTGGGGCTTTTGAATTTTGGGATCCAAATCAAATGAAAGTTTTAGCGAAAGTTAATGATTTAAATAATTTTCAAAAAGCGTTGTTCACTGTAACTAAAGATGCTATTTCATACCATGCTAAAAGAGGTGAGTTTTCTAAATGGTTAAAGTCAAGAGCATTATTTCCATTAGCGAATCTTTTTAGTAAAGTTGAATTTGAAGATTTTAAAGATGTAGAACATATTAGAGAATTTTTAATAAAAGCAATAAAAGCATATCGAGTTTTTAGATCTAAAGGTGTTATTGCGAAATTCGACAAAAATAAATATGATGAATATTTAGGGTTTTCTAGAATAGGAGAAGGTTCTTTAGGAGGAAAAGGACGTGGTTTAGCATTTATAGATTCGTTTTTAAAGCGTCATAGATTATTTCATAAATACCCAGATGTTTCAATTTCTATACCTAGAACCGTAGTTATAAGCACAGAAGTTTTTGACGAGTTTATGGAAACTCATGAATTAATAGAATTTGTTGTAAACTGTAGTAATGATGAAGAGATTTTATCTAAATTCATATCAAAACCATTGCCAAAATGGGTTTTAGAAGATGTTAAAGCCTTTTTAGAAATAACATCTTCACCAATTGCACTTCGGTCTTCAAGTGTTTTAGAAGATTCACATTATCAGCCATTTGCAGGTGTTTTCGCAACTTATATGATTCCAAATACGGAAAAAGAAGTGATGCTAAACATGGCAAGTAAAGCAATTAAATCGGTGATGGCATCTGCTTTTTTCCAAGGTAGCAAATCATATTTAAAAGCTACTTCTCATTCAATTGAAGAAGATAAAATGGCTGTTATTTTGCAGGAAGTAATTGGGAAACAATATAACGATGTTTATTACCCAAATATATCTGGAGTTGCACGTTCAATTAATTTTTACCCAATTGGTAATGAATTGCCAAATGAAGGAATTGCAAATATAGCATTAGGATTAGGTGAAATTATTGTTGGTGGTGGAAATACCTTACGTTTTTCACCTGCACATCCTAAAAAAGTTCTTCAATTGTCTTCACCAGATTCTACGAAACGTGATACACAAAAATATTTGTACGGTTTAGATATGGATCCTGACAGTTATAAGGCTTCAACGGATGAATCTATCAATAAAAAGAAAATAACAGTTAGGCGTGCGGAATCACATGGTTCTTTAAAATTTGTAGCTTCAACCTACGATTTACAAAATAACATTATAAAACCAGGTGTTTTACATGATGGTATTCGACTTATTACATTTGATAATGTATTAAAATATGGAACATTTCCGTTACCTGAAATCTTACAAGATTTATTAAGAATTGGTCAGCGAGAAATGAGAAACCCAATTGAAATAGAATTTGCGGTTAAATTAGATGTACCAACTGGTCAACCTAAAGAATTTAGTTTTTTACAAATTAGACCCATAGTTGAAAGTTATGAAGCTACTAGCGAACTACCTGAAAATATTGATGCTAAAGACACTATTATTTACTCAGAATCAGCATTAGGAAATGGAAAATATGAAGATATTTATGATTTTGTTTATGTAAAACCTGAAACTTTTAATAGCGCAAATACTCGTGAAATTGCAGCAGCCGTAGAAGAAATAAATAAAAAGTTTATTGAATCAGATAAACAATATGTTTTAGTAGGTCCTGGAAGGTGGGGATCAAGCGATCCATGGTTGGGGATTCCTGTAATTTGGTCACAAATTTCTGCTGCAAAAATTATTGTAGAATCAGGATTAAACAATTTTAGAATTGATCCAAGTCAAGGGACACATTTCTTTCAAAATTTAACTTCATTCAAAGTGGGATATTTAACAATAAACCCTTTTATTAATGATGGTTTTTTTGATCTAGATTATTTAAATAAACAAAAGGCTTGTTACGAAGGAAAATACATAAGGCATATTTGTTTTAAGAAACCTTTAACTGTCGTTATTGAAGGTAAAAGTAATAAAGCTGCAATCTTTAAAGAAGGTTATAAATTAGTAAAAAACAGAGAGTCATTAGAAGATTCAATGGAAGATTTACCACCAGAAGGTTTTATGTAAAATCAAATTTAAAGGTATAAAATAGCAGAGGTAGAATTATTAATTTGATAATTTATAAGTGCATTAAATAGTTTTTTATTTGTTTTTAATAAAGGATTGCAAAATAAATTACAGAAAGTTAAAAATTTACATTTTTTTTTGTGAAAAATTAGTTTAATATTATTATTTTTGTTAGACATT
>NZ_CALAEQ010000138.1 GCF_937891065.1 uncultured Lutibacter sp.
TTGTAAATTAATATGTTATCAATAATAATAACCAAACATTTTGTAAATTTTTTGATTATTTGATAAAAATTACTTTTTTGATAGTTTCTTTTAATTCACTAAAAACTGAGGCATATTTCAACTAAATATGGTGATCATTTAATCAAAAAAAGATGTGTTTTACAACGTTTTCGAAGCCTTAAAAAAAGATTTTTTTTTAAGGCTTCGAAAGCATATTAACAAAAAAAATAAAATGATAAATTTTGGGCAAAAATGGTGTTTTAACCTAATAAAACTTCAAATATAGGCTAACGTTAGACTCTGAAAATAGTAATTTCTTCCTAAAACCTGCGCAATTCAATTTTTTTTATTAAAAAATCTTAAGAAAAATTCAATTCAAATACTCCATTTTTAACTATTGATATAATAACAACACTTCAATTAGTTTAACACATTCTTTTTCAATGAAATACAATATTTCATGCATAATCATTTAAAAATTAATACTTCTCTTGAATTTTTTGTAAATATTTATGATTATCTGGTATTCAATTGTTTATATCGTAACTTTAAGAGTCACTTCAAATAAACTAAATAAATTATGAATCGTACTGATCTTTTATCACATCTTTGGGAGTTTCAAAATAAATTTGGCTTTCTTTCAGATATCGCTATTGCAGAAATTGCACAAAAATTAAAAGTTTCAAAAATAGAAATTGAAGGCGTTATTTCTTTCTACCACTTCTTCCATAGGCAACCT
Source organism: uncultured Lutibacter sp. (assembly GCF_937891065.1). Lineage (GTDB taxonomy): Bacteria > Bacteroidota > Bacteroidia > Flavobacteriales > Flavobacteriaceae > Lutibacter. Next base: position 740 of record NZ_CALAEQ010000138.1, read on the forward strand.
ACTGCAAAATACGTTATCTATTTAAACAATAGTATTGTTTCCGAGTTTAAAGGATTTCAACATATAAAGGCTGCTTTTGAAAAAGAAACAGGTAGTACTTTTGGAGAATATAATCAAAATTTGGAATTCTCCCTTTTTGAGACTCCATGCATAGGACTCAGTGATCAAGAACCTGCTGCACTAATCAATTTTAACCCATTTACTAATTTAACAGTGAAAAAGGTTAAAACAATTGTTCAGCAATTAAAAGATGGTGTCGATTTAAAATCGATAGCAAGTAATCCAACAAGTAAAATTCAATATACTCCTTCTGAAGATAAAACCATTATTTTTAGAAATTATAAGGCAGGAGTTGCATTAAGTAAATTAAAACAAAAGAATCCAACTGAAACACTAAACACCATTGCTAAATCTGAACTTTCAGGGCGCGGTGGTGCATTTTTTCCAACAGCAAAAAAATGGCTTGCTTGTAAAGATAATGACAGTGTTAAAAAATATATTATTTGTAATGCTGATGAAGGTGAGCCTGGTACTTTTAAAGACAAATCTATCATTGAGAATATACCAGGCCTTTTAATTGAAGGTATGATTATAGCAGCGTATATTACTGGAGCTAAAGAAGGCTTTATTTATTTGCGAGCTGAATACAAATTCCTTCAAAAAAAGTTAGAAGATACCCTTGAAGAATTTTACCAAAATACATTTTTAGGTAAGAATATTTGTGGAATAAAAAACTTTGACTTTAATATTAAAATTGAGTTAGGCGCGGGCTCATACGTATGTGGTGAAGAAAAAGCGCTTATTGAATCTTTAGAAGGTAAACGTGGAGAACCAAGAGTTCAAAAATATTTCCCAACCGAATTTGGTTATTTAGGGCATTCTACAGTAGTTAATAATGTTGAAACTTTTGCGAAAGCTGCTAGAATAATTGAATTAGGAGCCAATTTCATTTCATCAGTTGGAACTGATATTAGCAAGGGAACAAAACTACTCAGCATCTCAGGTGATATTGCAAAACCTGGAATTTATGAAATTGAATGGGGAATGTCAGTTAAGCAGTTATTAAAATTATGTGAAGCTCTTTCTCCTTATTATGTTCAAATTAGTGGCCCATCTGGCGAATGTATTAATAGCACTGAATTTAACAGACAAATTTGTGAAGAAGACCTTGTTTGTGGTGGTTCAATTATGGTTTTTAATAGATCTCGTAGCATTCTTCAAATTCAAGAAAATTTTCTAAAATTTTTCAAAATGGAATCTTGCGGTGTTTGCACTCCTTGTAGGGCAGGAAATCAAATTTTACTCGAAAAAGTTAAAAAATTTGATCGTGGTTTATGTACTCAAAAAGATATTGATGAAATTAAACAATGGGGAAAAATTATTAAACTTTCTAGCCGTTGCGGTTTAGGTAAATCTTCTCCAAATTCATTACTTATGTCTATCGATAAATTTGAAGATTATTATAAACAAAAAATCTCTCCAATAAGTGAAAATCATACTATTGAGTTTGATATGGAAAGAGCTATACAAGAATATGACAGTATTATAAAAGAAACACAATTATAGATTCAAAATAAGTCAAAAAATGGAAAATATATCATTTATTATAGACGGAAGAATTTGTACAGCTTTAAAAGGAACAAATTTAATTGAAGCTGCCAAACAAAACGGGATTTATATTCCAACATTATGCCATTTTAAAAATTCACATGAGTTAGGAAGTTGTAGAGTTTGTACCATAAAATTAAATGGACGAGCAATTGCAGGTTGCACCATAAAAATTGATGAAGGAATGGATATTGAAGTTAATACACCTGAATTACTTGATACCAGAAAAGCCATTCTAGAAATGATGTTTGTTGAAGGTAATCATTATTGTTCGTCTTGTGAGAAAAGTGGTGATTGTCAAATGCAAAATTTAGCATACGAGACAGGAATAAGGTTTACTCGTTTCCCACATTTATTTATTGAACGACAAATTGATGCCGGAGCTGAACGAATTATTGTAAACCAAAATAGATGTATTAAATGTAAACGCTGTTTTGAAGAAGTTAAAACAAACGACGGTTATAAAGTTTTCAGTTACTTAAATAAAGGAAGTAAAACAGTAGTTGCTGTTGATTATGAACAAGAAGCAAAACTATCTGAATTACAAGCTGAATATGCCATGAATATTTGTCCAACTGGTGCTATTTTAGTTAAAGG
>NZ_CALAEQ010000139.1 GCF_937891065.1 uncultured Lutibacter sp.
AAAAAGCAACGAACGTTAACGAACGTTGAAAGTCGTTCAACGGATTCAACTGTAACAGTTAAAGATACAGTTAAAGATACAGTTAAAGATATTAAAAGTATTAATAATACAGATTTTTTAAATAATTGTATAAATGATAATCAATGGTTAGAAGTTTCGGCAATGCAAAATAAAATAAAAATTGATGTTATTAAATTATTTATTACTACATTTGAAAACCATTTAATAACAATGGAAGAGCAAAAGAGTAATTTAAAACAATTTAAAAGCCATTTTATAAATTGGTTAGGTAAACAAGATTTATCTAAATTCAGAGTAAAGAAAATGGGTAAAACAAATCAAGTATAATGGAAATAAACGGATTTGAAATAAATGAATATAATATTTATTCAATAGCTGAAAAGGCTAAAACATCAATTTGTCCTAAATGTTCACAAGACAGAAAAAAGAAAACTGATAAATGTATGTCAGTTCATTGGGATACTGGATTAGGACAATGTAATCATTGTGGAGAAACCATACAACTGCATACATATAAATCAAAGCAAGTTATAAAAGAGTATATTAAACCTATTTTAAACACTCCTAAATTAGATTTAAGCGATAAACTTTTAAAATATATGTTAGATATTAGGTCTATAAGTAAAAGTGCTTTAAATACGTTAAAAATACGTGAGGCTAAAGAATGGATGCCACAAACAAAAAAAGAAGAGAATGTAATATGTTTTGATTATTACCTTGAAAATGAATTAATAAATGTAAAATATAGAGATGCCTATAAACATTTCAAACTATTTAAAGGTGCTGAAAAGATATTTTATAATATTGATAACATTGCAACATCTAAGGAATGTATAATTGTTGAAGGTGAATTTGATGTACTTTCATTTGTTACTGCTGGATATATTAATTGTGTATCAGTTCCTAATGGTTTTAATTTAAAAGGTGATATTTCTTTAGATTATTTAGATAATTATTATAATTACTTTGAAAATAAAGAAGTTATTTATTTAGCAGTTGATAATGATGCTGCTGGTATTCACGGACAAAAAGAATTGATACGTAGATTTGGAGCTGAAAAATGTAAGATAGTAGATTTTAAAGATTGTAAAGATGCTAACGATTATCTTATTAAATATGGTAAAGATGAACTATCTAATACAATAGTAAAAGCTAAAGATGTTAAAATAGAAGGAATATTTAGTGTTGCTGATGCTCGTAAAGATATGATACATTCCTATAAATATGGACAAGATAGGGGAACAACTACATATATTTCAGAAATGGATAATGCTTGGACTTGGAGAGGTGGAGAGGTTAATTTATGGACTGGTTATCAAAACGAAGGTAAATCATTATTATTAAATCAACTTTGCACAATTCGTGCTTATTGGGAAAATGCAAAAGTAGCTGTTTTTAGTCCTGAGAATTTCCCTATAAAAGATTTCTTTAATGATATTATTGAAATGTATATAGGTAAAAGTTGTGACCCTTATTACACTAATAATTATATGTGTGAAGATGATTTTAATGAAGGTATGAGCTTTGTAGAAAATAATTTCTTTTTAGTTCATCCAGAAAATGATTTTAAACTTGAATCTATTTTTGAACGTGTACGGTACTTGGTTAGAAAAAAAGGTATTAGAACCCTTATAATTGACCCTTACAATACTATTGAGCACATGATGAAAAACGGAGAGCGTGAGGATTTATATATAAGTAGATTTATGGCTATATTAAAAAGATTTGCAGTTGAAAATGATATAAGTATTAATTTAGTTGCACATCAATTAACAGCTCGTAAAAATGAAAATGATGAAGGTCGTTATCATAAACCAATGTTAAATAATATAAAAGGTGGTGGCACTTTTGCTGATAAGGCTGATAATGTTTTATTCGTTTGGCGACCAAATAGAGCTTTAGACTTTAAAGATAGTGAAGTGATATTTGGAAGCCAGAAGATTAAAAAACAAAAGTTAGTAGGTATTCCGCAAGATATTGATAATATTAATTTTGATATAAGAATGAATAGATATTTGTTTAACGGTATAACTCCATTCACAAAAATAGATTACCATAGGAAAGGTATAAATATAGATGAAATAAAAGAAATTGAATTACCTAAATTAAGTGTTAATGAAGCGTTTGAAACAAGTGAAGAAATAGATCACTGGTTAAATAGTAATGATTGATTTTAAAAATAAATTAAAAAAAGTATTGTTTATTCAAATAAGTTTTGTAAATTTGGCAAATAAAAGACAGGTTAAAGGACTTGCAAGGCAAGTGCATATTACATTACAACTGTATTAGTAAATGATTAGAAAATAGAATTAATAACAAAAGCAAAAAAAATGAAAATAGAAACAGCAAAAAAGTGGTTAAACGAAGGTAAATTAATATCTCATAGATTTTTTAACGATAGTGAATACATAAAAAGAGTTAATAGAGTATTATTAGATGAAAGCGGTAACAAACTTGATGAGGATTTTTTTTGGGAAAACAGACAAGGCAAACAATGGAAAAATTGTTGGTTTATATACAACTAATATTTTTTAATTTTTATTTCTGCTAACTGTATTTTGGTAAAATTAGTTGCTATTGAATATTAACAAACCTAAATAAATAAAAATGAATAAAATAGTAAAAGAACAAATAGCATTTATTAAAGATTGTTTAAATATAATGAACGATGGAAATTATGAAACGCTAAAAGTAATGGCACTTCTCTATATAAATAGAATGGAAAAGCAATTAAATTTATCAGTAGTTATACGGCAAAGCGAACAGTTAAAGGAAAAGAAAATAAGAGATATTATTAATTGGGTTAAAAGTGATTTAGCACAAGAGCAAAATAATAAACTTGCAAAAACACAAACACCTTATAGGATTGAAAAAATAAGATTTTTAAGAAAGTTAGAAAGCCTTATGTCAGACCTTTAATTGC
>NZ_CALAEQ010000140.1 GCF_937891065.1 uncultured Lutibacter sp.
ACAACAACTCCGCTTCCTGCGTCACTGGCACCAAATGAAGAATGAGGATTTGAATCGTAATGTGAAAGCAATAATAGTGCTTTTCCCTTTTCACTTCCTTCAATTTTAGCTAAAATATTTTTGGTGTTTGCTGCTGCTCTCCACTTCTTATTAATAGCTATTTGCTCTTGAACTTCAACTTGCAATCCTAATTCTTCTAACTGAGAAACTATATAATTTCGAACTGTTTCATGTTCAGGAGAACCTGTAAAATGCGGTTTCTTGGTGATTTCTTTTAAATGATCTAATGCTTTTTCTGTTGAAAATTCTGTTTTTTCAGTAACCTCTTTACTTTTTTCTGAAGGCATTAAGCTGTAAAAACTATAATAGACTGCAGCAATAATTATTAGTATTGAAATTACTTGATGAAATTTTTTTGAAATCATATTTTAACTATTAAATCGTTTAAAATTAATTTATTTTTTAGTCAAATTATAATAAAATGTTAACGTTTCATTAAATATGGCTATAAAGCAATAAATAACACACTGTTTTTTCTCAATTCTGTTATCTTTGAAAATTACTTTTTTAAAAACTAACTATGGATAGACGGAATTTTTTTAGAAACGGATCATTATTTGCTCTTGGAACTTCATTATTAAACCCTTTTGATCTTGCTGCTGCTCCAACAGATTTTGATACACTTAAAAAGAATAAAAAAGCTAAAAATATTATTGTAGTGGTAAGTGATGGAATGAGTATTGGAACGCTAAATATGGCTGATTTATACCTTTCTAGAAAAACCGGAGTTGGAAGTCATTGGCTTCAATTATATAAAGATAATAGAATAAATCGCGGTTTAATGGATATGGCTTCAGCCAGCTCTATGGTTACAGATTCTGCAGCTGCTAGTTCGTCTTGGGGTGGTGGTGTTAGAATCCCTAACGGAGGTTTAAATATAAGCGCAAACGGTGAGGAGCACTTACCTATTTGGCAAAAATTTAAAATGGCCGGTAAAATGGCTGGTTGTGTTACAACTGTACCTATTACCCACGCAACTCCAGCTGGTTTTTGTGTAAATAGCAAATCTAGAAATTCGCAAGCTGAAATAGCCGAAAAATATTTGAATTTGGGTTTTGACATTATGATGGGTGGTGGTGAAAAATATTTTTCTTCAGAATATAGGAAAGATAAAAAGGACATGTTTCAAGAATTTACAAATGGCGGTTATCAAGTAGTAAAAACTAGAAATGAAATGCTTTCAGCTGATAATAACAAACCAATTCTTGGTGTTTTCAATACTGATGGGCTTCCATATACTATTGACAGAAATAACAATAAAGAACTTACAGAAAAAGTTCCAACATTAGGTGAAATGACACAAAAAGCAATTGACCGAATGAAAGATCATCCTGAAGGTTTTGTGTTGCAGGTTGAAGCTGGAAAAGTAGATTGGGCAGCTCATGGAAATGATATTACAGGTCTTTTATATGACCAATTTGCACATGATGAAGCAATAAAAGTTGCGATAGATTTTGCTGAAAAAGATAACGACACTTTGGTTATTATTACTACCGATCACGGAAATGCAAATCCAGGTTTAATTTATGGTAAAAAAGCAAATGATAATTTTGACTCCCTTCAAAATTATAAACATACCAACGATTGGATATTAAATGGCTTTGGTAAAGAAACTTCAATATCACAAATAAAAGAACGTATTAATTACGCTAATAATTTTGGGGTAACTGATGAAGAAGCTAAATCAATTCTAAGTTATTATACTGATATTAAATCTGAAGATGGTGTTTACAATTCCAGACACTTACCTTTTCAAGTGTTGGCTGAAATTCAAAAACAACATAATTCTGTTGGGTGGATTAGTATGCAACACTCAGCTGATTATGTAGAATTAGCCATGTTTGGTCCTGGAAGTGAATTACTAACACCATTTATTAAAAATACTGACCTACATTATTTAATGTTGGAAGCAGCTGAAGTAGAAAATAAGTTTTAACTCTTTAAATATATCTAACTTTTGTGATAAATTTTTCGTCAATCCGAGTGTCAGTTCGAGCGCAGTCGAGAACTATTGTATCATCTCGACTGCGCTCGATGTGACAAAAAAATTAGAATTAAAAACTGTTCTTTGTAAATCATTTGTTACTCCAATATATAAAGTGCCCCTAATTTTACTAGCTAAAAGATAAACATAGTATTGATGATTGGTTTTCATATTTTATATAGATTCCTGCCTACGCAGGAATGACAGTAGTAGGTTTATACTAAAAAAACTTAAAATAAGTAACTTTATAACTGACACTAAAAAACAACAATTATTCCTTTTTAATCAATAAATAAGTGTCATTTTCTAAGATTAAATAACCTTGATCGTAAATATAATAAATTGTCATTCCTGCAGGGCAGAGCGTTAAGAGGGCAGAGCGTTCAAAAAATACCCAGTGGGTGTTTTTAGCGAACGAGCCAGGTGAAGCCTTAGAAAAGTAGCTGTTTTTAGAGAATGAGCCAGCCGGCGCGTGGTTGATTAACAGGAATCTATAGTAGGTGCTAAAAATAGATACCTGCCTTCGCAGGTATGACAAAACTAAATTCTTTTATTATTCCTGATTAAAGTGAAACGAAATAACACAACATACTTGTCATTCCTGCGTAGGCAGGAATCTATACAAGCCTTAAATAAATGCGCAAGACTTTATCATTAACACCCAAATAAAAAAGACAAACAAACAATTATAATTCTATAGATTCCTGCCTACGCAGGAATGACAGTAGTAGGTTTATACTAAAAAAACTTAAAATAAGTAACTTTATAACTGACACTAAAAAACAACAATTATTCCTTTTTAATCAACAAATAAGTATCATTTTCTAAGATTAAATAACCTTGATCGTAAATATAATAATAGGTGTTTCCTGTTTTTGTAGTATAAATTGAAGTAAAAAAATTAAAATCAAAATTTCCATCTAGCAACTTAGTTCTGGTAACTTTTGTTTTACCAGTTTCATTTAAACGTGCTAATAAATGATGATTTTTACGAAGCCTATTATTAACATTCCGAATTAAATTTTTACTTTCTCTATTTACTTGGTTATTAAAAGTGTTTCTACAATAATCTGAACAAAATTTTTTGTCAACTCTTCCATTAAAAGGTTCTCCGCATTCTAAGCAATTTTTTTTCATAGCAATTTTTACTCTTTTTCAATTAATATCTTATAACTAATACTAACAAATATACTAAAAAATACCCATTTACAAACGACTACAATCGTTTACATACGAAAGTAATTACATAACAACCGAATAAAACAAACTACCTAACCAATATTTGCACTGTTGAATTGAACGAATGAGATTCAACCTAAATAAAAATCTTATCTTATGAGTACGTTAAGAAACAAAGTACAGTTAATTGGAAACTTAGGAAACAACCCTGAAATTATCACTTTAGAAAATGGTAAAAAATTGGCAAAATTTTCTTTAGCAACAAATGAAAGCTACAAAAATGCCCAAGGTGAAAAAGTAACGGAAACACAATGGCATAATCTAATTGCTTGGAACAATACAGCTGAAATAGTTGAAAAATATTTAGAAAAAGGAAAAGAAATTGCTATTGAAGGTAAACTAACCTCAAGAAGTTATGAAACTAAAGAAGGTGAAAAAAGATATGTTACTGAAGTAATGGTTAGCGAATTATTAATGCTTGGAAATAAGTAAAAGGGAAGTTGCTTTGAAAAGAGATAAAGAGTGTCATATGGCACTCTTTATGCTTAAAATATACGATTCTTCAATTCGCTGTGCTACTTTCAGAATGACACTACACACTGTCATCCTGAATATAACTAGATGTCATACCTGCAGGGCAGAGCGTTCAGAGGGCAGAGCGTTCAAAAAATACCCCGTGGGTGTTTTTTAGCGAATGAGCCAGCCGGTGCGAGGTTGTAACAGGTATCCAAACAAACCTCCTTGACAAAAAGCAAAACATTAACACTTTAACCAACTAACCACAATAAAATAAAAACCGCCACAAATAATTAAAACCCTATAGATTCCTGCCTGCGCAGGAATGACAACACACTGTCACCCTGAATATAACTAAATGTCATACCTGTGAAAACAGGTATCCATACCTTGTAATTTGAATTG
>NZ_CALAEQ010000141.1 GCF_937891065.1 uncultured Lutibacter sp.
TTGCTCCATATATAGCATTAACTCAGTTATATAATGCCAATATTAAATTGTTAGACACCATAAACAATTCTTTATCAAAAAATGTAAAAGCTTCTAAATATGGTTTAGAACTTAACAGTTTTATTACTGACATTAAAAAAAATGAAAATTAATTTATATTAATTTCTAATATTAAAGCAACTCAATTGAGTTGCTTTTTTTATTTTTAACGTAAAATGTAACATTTCAATTACAAACGATACTTATTAATAGAACGAAACCAAACTTGTGACTAAAGACCTTGAACATAAATTTATTTCTGAATTTCAAGAAAATCAGAATATAATTCATAAAGTGTGTAGAATTTACACGAATAATCAAGAAGCTCACAATGATTTGTTTCAAGAAATTACCATACAACTTTGGAAAGCATATCCAAAGTTTAGAGGTGATTCAAAATTAAGCACTTGGATGTATCGAATTGGTTTAAACACCGCAATTACACTATATAGAAAATCAAAAAGAAGTATTATAACACAAGATTTTGATAGTGTTTTACACAGAATTCAATCAACCGATTACGATAATACAGAAGAAGAACAATTAAAGGTTATGTATAAGGCAATTCATCAATTATCAGACATTGATAAAGCATTGATTTTCTTATATTTAGAAGATAAAAATTATAAAGAAATATCTGAAACCATAGGTATTTCAGAAGTGAATGCACGCGTGAAAATGAACAGAATAAAAACTCGTTTAAGAACAATACTAAATCCGTAAGTTATGGATGAATTAGAATTATTGAAAAAAGATTGGAAGAAGCAAGATGCTGACTATCCAAAATTAACATATCAGGAAATTTATAAACTGATACATAAAAAATCATCTTCTGTTGTAAAGTGGATTTTTATTATATGTATTGCTGAATTTTTATTTTGGGGATTTATTAATTTATTAATTCCTGAAAGTTATTTTGAAATTTATGAGAAATTTCATTTAAAAACATTACTAAACACTTCATACATATTACATTACGCAGTTAGCATTGGTTTTATTTATTTATTTTATAAAAATTACAATGCAATTTGTGTCATTGATTCTACTAGCTTATTAATGAAAAAAATTATTAAGACACGTAAAACAGTGAATTATTACGTGTATTACAATATAATTTTAAGTGTTATTCTATCATTTGTTGTAAACTTTGTTATGTTTTCAGATGCAAATCTTTTGGTTGAAGTTTTTAACCCTGATAACAAGCCTATTGATGTTGATACATTTTTTAATATTTTATTAATCGCACAAATTATTGGTTTATTAGTTATGGTAGGCTTATTATGGCTTTATTACAGAATAGTTTATGGTATATTACTTAAAAAATTAACTAAAAATTATAAAGAATTAGAAACTCTAGAATAATAAAAAAGCCGAAGTTTAAACTTCGGCTTTTTTATTATTAGCATATTTTTATATGATGTTAGGTGTATATTCTTTTTTCTTTTTATATTTTTTCCAGAAATAGAAAATCAGATATACAATCAGTAAATATGGAGCATAAAAGATGTAGATCATAAATACCTTTGCTGGCCATCCAATTCCTAACATATTTATTTCAAGTCTTTTTACTCTTTCTAAATTCTCAATTGCAACTGTACGAAATCTTTCTAAGTCATTCATTGCATCAAAATTATATCCGTAATGAGATAGAAGAATTTTCTGAGATATATAACCCCACCATCCAGTGATTAACATCAAAACAAAGGTTATTATAATACTTACAATTAAATAGATAATTAAATTATATTTCAGTTGCGCTTTTTTGAATCTGAATAACACTAAAATAGGAGAGCTAATCAGTGATAATACCAATAAAACAGATATGATTCTAATCAGAAGTTCCATTAATTAAAAAAAATGTATATTTTTTCTTCCAAGATTTCACTTAACTACTTATATTCTGTTATCACCATCAATTAAATCACCTATTCCTCCCAAAATACTTCCTTCTCCCCTTGTTTTATTCCCTGTTCTAGGTGCCAAAGCTAATACTCTCCCTACCAACCTACTAAATGGTAACGATTGCACATAAACTGTTCCTGGCCCTTTTAAAGTTGCAAAAAACAACCCTTCTCCACCAAAAACTGTGTTTTTAATTCCTCCCACAAATTCAATATCATAATTAACATCCTTGGTAAACCCAACAACACAACCTGTATCTACTTTTAAAACTTCACCTGCTTTTAATACTTTTTTAGACATATTTCCACCAGCATGAACAAATGCCATTCCATCTCCTTCTAATTTTTGCATTATAAAACCTTCACCACCAAATAAACCTCTACCCAATTTTTTTGAAAATTCAATACCAACCGAAACACCTTTAGCTGCACACAAAAAAGCATCTTTCTGACAAATAAACTTTCCTCCCATTTCACTTAAATCAATCGGAAAAATTTGTCCAGGGTATGGTGCCGCAAATGAAACTTGTTTTTTACCACTACCTACATTTGAAAAAACTGTCATAAACAAACTTTCACCAGTAAGCAGTCTTTTTCCTGCGGAAAATAATTTACCCAAAATTCCTTCATCTTGGTTTGATCCATCCCCAAAAATAGTTTCCATTTGAATTCCATCGTTCATCATCATAAAACTACCAGATTCAGCAACAACACCTTCTTGTGGGTCTAATTCAATTTCAATATATTGCATTTCTTCCCCATGTATTTGATAATCTATTTCATGTGCATTCATTACCTTAATTTTAAATTATTTATTTGATTTTAATCTAACACTCCATTCAAATTCATACGCTGAAACCTGTTCTCCTTTTTCATTAACTCCAACAGATTTCATTGTAATTGTTTGTCCTTCTCCAGTCTCAATGGTTCTTTTTAAAGCTTCATCAATTAAGCTACCGTCATTACAAGTAAAAGTAATTAACCCTACTGCTTTTTTAGAAAATGCTCCTTTATGATTGGTTACCAACATAGAAATGTTCTTTCCACTTTCTTTTATTTTTTTTATAACAATTGCACCTGTGGTTAACTCTGCAGCCATTGATTGTACTGCGAAATACATAGAATTAAATGGGTTTTGGTTTATCCACTTATACTTTACACAAACAACTGCTTTTGCCTTATCTAATTCCTTTAACTTTACACCACATATATAGGCTGATGGTAATTTAAACATCAAATACCTATTCATATTTTTTACAGTAACTTCCATATAAAATCTTTTGAGGTCAAGGTAAAAAAAAGGTTACAATTTAAAGTGTGTTTTAACTTTTTATTTAGCAGCCTCTAATGTAAAAATAAAACTACTTCCAACATCCAATTCACTTTCAACTCTTATCAATCCATTATTTTGGTTTATAAATTCTTTGCACAATATTAATCCTAAGCCTGTGCCTTTTTCTTTATTTGTCCCTAATGATTTATAATTTTGCTCAATTTTAAAAAGTTTATTCAAATTTTCCTCTGAAATTCCAATTCCATTATCTTTTATAGTAGTTTCAATCATTTGGATGTTATCTACAAACTTTTCTTCTGAAGTAATAGTTATAGTGCCGCCGTTAGGCGTAAATTTTAATGCATTAGTCAATAAATTTCTAATAACTGTTGAAATCATTTTTTCATCGGCATTAACGAACAATGTCTCCGGAAAATTAGTTTTAATACTTATATCTTTAACTGAAGATTTTGCTGAAACACCATCAATATTATCTATTAACAATTTACTAAGGTTAAAATTATTCTTAACAGATTTAATACTTCCAACCTGGATTCTAGACCATTCCAATAAATTTTGAAGTAAATCAAGTGTGAATTTACCAGATTTATAAATAACATTTACATATTTTTCTGCATTCCCAAATTCTTTCTCTTTTAAATCTTCTTTTAGCAATTCAGAAAATCCTATAACACCCGATAAAGGGTTTATTAAATCATGTGAAATAATAGAAAAAAATTTATCTTTAGTGGCATTTTGAAGTTCTAATTCTTCCGTTTGCCTTTTTAATTTTATGTGCGTGTTTATTCGAGCTAAAAGTTCATCCGAATTAAAAGGTTTTGTAACATAATCTAAACCTCCAGATTTAAATGCTTTTTTTATACTTTCAGTATCAGTATTAGCAGTAAGAAAAATTATCATTATTCCTATGTTTTCTACTTTTTCTTTAATTCTGACACACGTTTCAAAACCATCCATTTCCGGCATTTGTATATCCAAAAGAATTAAATCTGGCTTAGTTTTTTCTAAAATATTTAGCGCCAATTGACCGCTTTTGGCCATTCTAAAATCGTAATTATTTTCATTTAAAACTCCAGCTAATACTTTTAAATTATTAGCATTATCATCAACAATTAAAATGGTTCCCTTACAATTATCCATAGTTCTTATTTTATGATTCTATCCAATTAATTATTGCCTCAAATTCCATTTCGTTAATACATTCTTCAATAAACGTAAATGTTTTGCCAGTATCTTTTTCTGCCATTTCTAGTAATTCTTGCAACAACATAAAATTCCCTTCCCCAGCTGCTTCCAAGAATTTAACTTTTACATATTCAGGTAAATCTGAAGGAATCGAATTCGTTATTGATTCTTTTATTTTCTCTTCTTTATAAATAAATTTAACACCTGCTTTATGGTGCATTTCAGCCAATAGTAAGTCAAAGATTAGAGGTTTTTTAATAAAAACAGTAGCTCCTATTTCCATAATTTCTTTTTGTTCAGACTCTAATGCACTTGCGCTAACAACAAAAATTTTAACATCATGATTTCCCGCAATTTTTAAAATTTGTCTTGTAGCCTCCACTCCATTCATAATGGGCATTACAACATCCATTAAGATAATGTCTGGTTTCCATTCTTCATATAATTCAACGGCTTCTTTTCCATTCTCTGCCATTCGAGTATCAAACCCCAAAGGATTTAATTTTTTATATAATATATCTCTGTTTTCAAATCTGTCATCAACAATTGCAACTTTTAATCCTATCATTTCTGGGCTAAGAGATGCAACTTGTGATTCTTTTTTATCACTTTTAAATATGCTTTCATTTCCTACTAAATACTTAAAACTAAATGCAAAGTCAGAACCCTTTCCATATTCACTCTCAAGAGTAATATCACCGTTCATTAAGTTGGCAAACTTTTTACTTATCGCTAAACCTAAACCTGTACCTCCTTCAGTTTGACGGCCACTCTGTGCCTGTTCAAAAGGTTTAAATATTGTTTCTTGCTCTTCTTTTAAAACACCCTTACCACTGTCATTAACTTTAATTTGCAACATGTGATCTTTTAATTTTTCTACAGAAATTTTCACAAAACCTTCTGATGTGAATTTTAAAGAATTTCCTATCAAATTTATAACAACTTGTTTTATTTTAGATTCGTCAGCAAAAATAGCCTTAGGTACATTTTTAGCTATTATAAAAGACAAATCTATATTCTTTTGGCTAGCTTTAATTTTAAACAATTGCTCTAATTCTTTTAAAAGATCTAAAAAATTAAAGTCAGATGGGTTTAGAATAGTCCTTCCAGCCTCTATTTTAGACATATCTAAAATGTCATTTATTAATTCCAATAAATGTTCACCACTTTTATTTATTGTTTTTAAATTCTCTTGTTGTGTTTTTGTCAAATTATCATCATCTTGTAACAACTGTGAATATCCTAAAATAGCATTCATTGGTGTTCTTATTTCATGGCTCATATTTGATAAAAAAGTAGATTTAGATAAATTTGCTGCTATAGCTTCTTCTGTGGCCTTTTTTAGCTTTATTTCATTTTCTATTCGTTCAGTAATATCATCCGAAGTTCCAACAATTCCAATAACGTCATCATTTGTATTGAAAAGAGGCATTTTACTTGTTGTTACCCATTGTTCTTTACCATTCATAATAAATGATTCTTGATAATTCAACTTAGGTTTTCCACTCTTCATAGTCACTGCATCACTTGCTCTGTAATTTTCAGCATCTTTTCTTTCATTAAAATCAAAATCCGTTTTCCCTATAACTTCATCTTCATTCTTAAAACCATTATCCTCAAGAAAAGCAACATTACAACCTAAAAATACGCTCTCCTTATTCTTCCAAAAAACTTTCATTGGAATAATATCTAATACATTTCTTAACAATTGTTTAGACATTGATAACTCATCTTCATTTTTCTTCTTTTGAACAGCCAAACTTAAATGTGAAGAAATAAACTCTAACAATTCAATATCTTCTTGCTTATATGCTTCAGAGTCATCATAATTTTGAACAACAATAGCACCAATTACTTTATCTTCAATCCTTAACGGAACACCAATCCAAACAGCAGGAAATTTACCAATAAGGTCAATTTCTCCAAGATCAATAAGTTTTTTATATTCTTCAGATTTTAAATAAAAAGGCTTATTTTTTTTAATTAAATAACCTGTCATGGATTTTGCAATAGGAAACTCCGTATCGGCAACCTCGCCAGAAATAAAAGGAATATTTATTGTCTGCTTATCTTCATTATAAAAAGCAACATAAAAGTTTGTTGTATCAATCAACCTCCCTAACTCACTCATTATAAATTTAATGAAATCTTTTAATTCATGAGATTTATAGCCTTCCTGCGCAATTTTCAGTAATAATTTTTGAATTTGACTAGCTTTTTTAATTTCAGAAACATCTCTTAAAACTCCTTCATGAAAAAGCACATTCCCTGCACTATCAGTAATAATTTTACCAGAATCTGCAACCCAAACTGCAGAACCATCCTTTTTGCGCATCTTAAAAATTGCGTTTTGTTCTTGATTTTCATCAGGTTCTTTTAGTTCCCTATCTTTTATATTAAAATATAAATCTGTTTTAATGTCAACGGCCATCAATTCCTCTTTTGAATCATAACCTAACATTTTAACTAGCGCCGGATTTACATCTATAAATTTACCTTCTGGAGTGCTTTTATAAATTCCGTCTAAAGAATTTTCAAACAAATTAGCATTCCTTTCATCATCCTTCTGCAAAGATTTTATAATCTTTTTTTGTTCTTCAATAAGTGCTAACAAATGTTCCTTTGTCGCTAAATTATTTGAATCCATATTTTTATTTTTTATTTTATAAATTTAAAACTTTATCAGGCTCTTTACACCATTCATTATTAAATACAGCCTAATTATTTATAAATATATACAATTCAGGGTGAATAAAAAATTATTGAATCTATAAATTATGCATTTAAAATAGGACTAACAATGTTAAATAAATGTTAAATTATAGTACTATGCCTTGCATACTACTATCTTTTATCCATATATTTGCATAAGAAATTACTAAATACAATAAACTATGATCACACAAAACGATAAAAATTACAGTTCTATCACACACTTAAGTGGTTTTGCAGGATGGTTTTTTCCATTCGGAAATATAATTGCGCCTCTTGTGTTGTGGTCAGCTAAAAAAAATGAGAGTTCATATATTGACACTCATGGAAAATCAGCAGTAAACTTTCAACTTAGTTTAATTTTTTACGGATTTTTACTTGCATTATTAATAGTACCAATTGCCATTTTTACTTTAGGTTTAGGAATTATAGCAATTGTTATTGGAATAATACCTGCTATTATATTAAAAATTGTTCTTATTATTTCAGCAAGTATTAAAGCAAACAGTGGAGAGTATTATACATATCCATTTACTATAGAATTTATTAAATAGCACTATGCTTTTTAACTCTTAAATATCAACTTATGAAGATAGAAAACACAAAAGCTCAAATGCGAAAAGGAGTTTTAGAATATTGCATACTTTCCATATTACAACATGGAGATGCTTATACTTCTGAAATACTATCTGAGCTAAAAGACGCAAAATTATTAGTTGTTGAAGGAACAGTTTACCCTTTATTAACTAGATTAAAAAATGCTGGTTTGCTCAGCTATCGCTGGGAAGAATCAACATCTGGACCGCCAAGAAAATATTACGGTTTAACAGAAACAGGTAAATTATTTTTAAAAGAATTAAATGGCACTTGGAGTGACCTCGTAGAAGCAGTAAACTTAGTAACTACCAAAAAATCAACAAAAAAATGAACAAGACAATAAATATAAATTTAGGAGGCATCTTTTTTCATATTGATGAAATAGCTTATCAAAAGTTAAAACTTTATTTAGATGCTATAAGACGATCTTTAAGTGACGACCCACAAGGAAGAGATGAAATATTAAATGATATTGAACTTCGAATTGGAGAATTACTTTCTGAAAGAATTAAAGACGAACGTCAGGTTGTAAATCAAAACGATATTGATGAAATCACTAAAATTATGGGGAAACCTGAAGATTATTTAGTGGATGAAGAAATATTTGAAGATGAACCTACTTACAGAGCAAAAACTTCTTCAAAAAAATTATTTAGAGATGGTGAAGATAAATTTTTAGGTGGTGTTTCTGCAGGATTAGGACATTATTTTAGAATAGATTCATTATGGATTAGACTAATGTGGGTAATTTTAGTTGTAGCTGGTTTTGGTACAGGAATACCTATCTATATTTTATTATGGATACTTATACCTGAAGCTCAAACTACGGCAGAAAAACTCCAAATGAAAGGAGAACCTGTAAATATTAGCAATATAGAACGTAAAATTAGAGAAGAATTTGATGGTGTTACATCTCGTGTAAAAGATGGTGTAAACGATGTGACTAACAAAGTTAAAAGCACTGAGTTTAAAAGTAAAGCAAAAACTGGAATACAAGAAATTGTTGAAACTCTTGGTAAAATAATTTTAGCAATCTTAAGTGTATTAGGTAAATTTATTGGAGCCTTATTAATATTTGTTGCTACAGTTACTTTAATTGCTTTAATTATTGGAGCATTTTCTTGGGGAGGTATCGAAATATTAGGCTTTGGTAACGAATATGTGCATTACCCACCTTTCTTTTTCGATTCAATTATGCCATCTTGGTTGCTAATCATTTTAGTTTTTATTATTGTAGGCATCCCATTTATTATGTTGTTTATGCTTGGTTTAAAAATAATATCAAGCAATGTAAAATCATTTAGCACCACAACAAAATTATCATTATTAGGTATTTGGATAATTTCATTAATTGGTTTAAGTATTGCAGGTGCAAATTTTGCAACAAGAACCGCCTTTGATGGTGTAAACAATCAAACTGAAGAATTGCCAATTATGGCAAATGACACTTTGAGAGTCAAAATGATTGGAAATGATAATTTGTCGAATCGTAAAGAGTTAAGAAGACAATATAGTTCAGAAACCGTTTATGACAACGATACTCAAAAATTATTTTCAACGAGAATTAATGTTGATATAAAATCTACAGATAAAGAAAATGCATTTGTGAAAATCAGAAAAGAGTCTGAAGGTAAAAATCGTTTAACTGCAAATAATGATGCTGAAGCTATAGAATATCAATTTAATTTAAATGATAATAATCTAGAATTAAACGGGTATTTTTTATCTGATTTCAAAAATAAATTTAAAGACCAATTAATTGATATCACAATTAATATACCTACTAATTCTTTCATTTATTTAGACAATTCAACGCGTACTTTTTTAGATGATGTTGATAATATTCAAGATATAAATGATAGAGATATGCCAAGACATCTTTATCAAATGACTGATGAAGGCTTAAAATGTTTAGATTGT
>NZ_CALAEQ010000142.1 GCF_937891065.1 uncultured Lutibacter sp.
TTAATGGGACAACGACCTTTTCGTGCTCCTCATCATACCATTTCAGATGTTGCTTTGGTTGGTGGAGGCCAATATCCACAACCTGGTGAAATTTCATTATCACACAATGGTGTTTTATTTTTAGATGAATTACCAGAATTCAAAAGAAGTGTTTTAGAAGTCATGCGCCAACCACTTGAAGATAGAGAAGTAACTATTTCAAGAGCTCGGTTTACTGTTACCTATCCAAGTAGCTTCATGTTGGTGGCAAGTATGAACCCAAGTCCAAGCGGTTATTTTAATGATCCTGATGCGCCTGTCACCTCATCGCCTGCTGAAATGCAACGCTATTTAAGTAAAATTTCAGGGCCACTTTTAGATAGAATTGACATTCATATTGAGGTAAATCCTGTACCGTTTGAAAAACTTTCAGAAGAGCAACTTGCCGAGCCAAGTAAACTAATTAGAGAACGTGTTACAAAAGCACGTGAAAAACAATCTGAACGATTTATTGAATTGGAAAACACCCATTATAATGCTCAAATGACCGTAAAACATATCAGAAAATTTTGCAAACTAAATGACGAGAGTAAAACACTTCTAAAAACAGCCATGGAGCGTTTAAACTTATCTGCCAGAGCCTACGACAGAATTTTAAAAGTATCAAGAACTATTGCAGATTTAGAAGGAGTTGAAGAAATATCTACAAACCATATCTCAGAAGCCATTCAATATAGAAGTTTAGATAGAGAAGGTTGGTTGGGGTAATTATTATCATAATTTAAAAAGAGAATTTCTATGAAGATATTATTTACTATAGTTTGGTTATCCTTTACCTCGATTTCGTGCTTCTCTCAAAGCCCTATTCCTAAAAAAATTAAATTACATATAGGTGAAATTGAATTTAAAAGAGGGGATATTTTAGTAAAAGCTAACCACAATAACTTGATTGGGAGTTCATTTATTGAAGGAGGTGCCACTTTTGGACATGCAGCAATTATTTTAGAAGGTGGGAAAGACACTAATGTCATTAATTTGCTAAAAAGGACTACTATATTTGAATCACATTCAAGGGATGTCCCAAAAAAGGATCAAATAAGAAAAATAAAGGCATATCAGGAAAGTTCTTCAAAAGATTCTGTATGCCTCACATTCAGTAATAAATATATAGGGGGAAGATTCCTTCTGAGGGCTAATTTATCAGAAGATCAAATTGAAAAAATCATCCAGTTCATTACTGATCAAGACCATGGGACTTCAAGTTGGAGGGCTACCAAAAATTACAATAAAATGAATGACAATTCGCCCAGAAATTGGTATTGTTCCCTAATTATTTGGCAAGCTTTTTATAATGTTTTAGGAGAAGATATAGATGTAAACCAGGGACTGATAGTATATCCTAATGACATTATTAACAGTCCCCTATTTTCTCAGCAAGGCTCAATTATAAGGTTCTAATCCTCTTAATCACCCGCATTGGTAAGGCTGGTAACCTTTGATACTGAATTGTCTGTTTTTGTTACATCTGCTTCAATAAAACCAAACTTATGATTAAATTTCCATAGTATTTTTTTAATCTCACTTGAGCTTCCATTAACCATTGTACCAGTGGGAATTGTTTCTTCCACATCAATGGTTTTTACATAATAGAAACCATACTCAACATCATCAGTAGTACTCTTTTTAACCACTTTCCTAACTACCTTCTTGTCCCCTACATTATACTCCCATTTATCCCCTACCTTAGCATCAAATTTAACCAAGGTAAAAGGTTTGCTTCTGTCCCCATTGCTGTACACATAATCATATATTCCATTGCTGGTAATTTTCCCTTCCACATTATGTGTACTTCCATCATAACTAAAACTAGCTATGATATTACCATCAATGTTTTGAGTAATTGTGACATCTCCAGCATCATTATTATCTACATACATGCCCCAATAGTTACCTACTTTTCCAATAGTTTTTTCAGGATCAACGGTCTCGTCATCCTCACATGCCACTGCTCCCATAAGAACTATGAGTAGCACAGCTAAAAGTGTTTTAAAATTCTTCATAATTTAGTATTTTAAGTTATACAATTTATCTAATGCAGGTAAATATTCTTTCAATAATACCTGTTCGTTGTTTTCAAATTGAATCTTAAACTCCTGTAAATCATCTACTCCTGAACTTACCAAAACAATATCGCCCACCTTTATATTGGATGACTCAAAAATTTCTATAGTAGCGTTTCTATTGAATGACTCCGCATAATTTGTGGATGTTGGCTCTATATTTTTGTAGTCAATCGTACCCATAATGGTGTGATTGAAAACCTTACTTTCAAATGCAATATGATTATAGTAAAATCCCTGTTGGCTATAGCTTATTTCGGCAAGTATTTTTGCATCAATAATCGTAAATAAACCCTTATTTATACACCAATACATATCAATAGTTCCATCTCCTGATTCTTTTGTTCTTTTAAATCCTGCAATTAAATCATACTCACCTCCTTTAATTGTTGTTTCCATAAACTCGGGTAAGTTATCCTTCACTTTTCCAACATGATTGATAACTAATTTCTCTTTTGTTCCGTCAAGAATTTTAGCAATAATTTTAGTTGGAAAATCAGGCTTTGAAGAATAAGCTTCACTTTCATAATTTAAAATTTGAAAATATATATTTTCCATGCAAGCTAACTGAAAGTACACATCAATAAAGCCTTTATCCTTTTTAAAATCATAGTCATTTAACTCTGGGTTCCAAATATAAGTTCCTTTCATATTCTCCATTTTAAAAGTAGAATTATCTACCTTAAATTCAGATTTTTTGAAAGGAATGGGTGAATTCGCTTGATTATACAAAAATTTTAAAGCTTGAATTTCAGGTAATTCAGTTGTAACAGTCAGTAGATTTAGAATATCACTGTTTA
Organism: uncultured Lutibacter sp.; assembly: GCF_937891065.1. GTDB lineage: Bacteria > Bacteroidota > Bacteroidia > Flavobacteriales > Flavobacteriaceae > Lutibacter. The sequence goes on from NZ_CALAEQ010000142.1 coordinate 2,900, forward strand.
GAACTTTTAATGACCGAATGGCATCTTCTTTTTTATATGTAGATGAACAAGAAAACAAAAGCAGAGATATAGCAAAAGCCATTACTTGATTTTTCATTTTTATTTTCATTTTGAAACTGTATCTAAGTTACAAAATTTATTTAAAACTCTATTTATAATACCTAAATAAATTAGTGATTTTATGATGTTTGCATAATTTTAATGGTTTGTTTTTGTATTTTTTATAGAGGTATCGATTTATATAGCACAAAACGAGTTACAGAAAAAAGGAAAGTATAAGATGTCTTCAAATATTTTAGAAGCCATTCAATATAGAAGTTTAGATAGAGAGGGTTGGTTGGGGTAATTATTATTATTATTATAGTTTAAAAAAGAGATTTTCTAAAAAGGGTGTTTTTCCCCTACTAATTTTGGGGTATTCCCCCTAAGCTAGAACCAATACTCAACCTATATTTGTCTCAGGAAAAAGAAATATATATTATTATTAATTAAGGGAAATTGCAAAAAAGAACCTCACAGAAATGTGAGGTTTTTTCATGTGTAAAAAATTAAAAAAGTGACTTTCTTAGTTTTATGGGGTCTTATACACGTATTAACTAAAATATTCAATTATAATGATTTATAAAGTAACTATAAACAATATTAAAACTATTGACGAAATAGAAAATAGCTGGTCAAATAATGATTACAGACAATTATTAGTTCTATTTGATTACCCAGATGCTAACACACTGAATGATGCTGAATTAAAGGAGTATTTATTTATGGCAATATCTGATTATGAACCAAATGAAGCCGCAGCTATCATTTTATCCTACAAATTATCAGACCATTTAAACGAAGGACAAATAGATTCTCTTTCACATGAAATGCTTCTTGATAAAGTTTCTGAAGAATATCCTGTAATAGAGTTACATGCTACCTTATTTAATATAAACCAACTTTTATATAAAGCATATAATGGCACATTTCAAAATACAAAGGCAACTGTTTTAGATTTTGAATTAGTACCAACTACAACTGAATCTCATAAAATCACCAAAGAAGTTGTTTTAAAAGCATTGATTTATGGGTTAACTCCAAGTGCCTTATTAATTAGATTGTTTGAAGAACAACTAAAAAGCGAAAACTCATTTAATGAAGCTGAAGGTATTTTATGGGATTTAAAATCTACAGGAACAAATTCCTACCAATTAATTACTTCAACATATTGGCTAAATTCTGATGATTTTTCAACTGGTGAATTTGAAGCCGAAGTTTTAATGGTAGAAGAAGAAACTGAATAAAGTATTATTACTAAAAATTAAATTAATAAATTTTAATAAAAAATCGCAATTAACATAATTGTTAATTGCGATTTTTTTGTGGAGAAGATGGGAATCGAACCCACGACCTCTTGACTGCCAGTCAAGCACTCTA
>NZ_CALAEQ010000143.1 GCF_937891065.1 uncultured Lutibacter sp.
AATAATTCCTTTTTGGTCAGCACAATGTATTAGGATTGTTAAATCACCCATGTTTAATTTTTTTTCAAATATAGTTGAAATTACATTTTTACTTATACTTAGGAACAGTATTATAACCGTTTTGTTTTTAGTCTTTCTTTAATTGTGCTACTATTTAAAAAATATATACATACTTTGATAAGCAAAAAAAAAGAACTGACAAGCATCTTGAGGCATTTCTTCTTCTTTTTTAAATCCACAATGAGGACAGATAATAGTTGATTTTAATTGAACATCTATTTTATAAATTTTTGTGATACTAAATTTAGTAAAAAAAGCCACTCTATGAGTAGCTTTTGATTCAAAAATTATAAATATTTTTAATTAGTTAGAAAGAATCATAGAAAAATCTACCATCATTATTAAACCAGCCGTCATATTAAGAGTTCCCATATTTACTTCATTTCCAACAGAATTCATTGTATAACCATCCATTTCTACTTTAATAGTATAATCTCCAACAGGTATTCCGATAAGAGAATAATTTCCATCAATGTCAGTATGAGTTGTTGTATAAACGGTGTTATTTTGCATTAGTGTAACCGTTGCATTTGCTAAATTTTCAGTTGTTCCATGAACAGTTCCTTGTATTGTTCCAGCATTTAACATATTAACAAAACGCATGGTTGGGTTAAAAGTAAAACCTGTCATGCTCATCATCATATTAGCGCCCATACCAGAAAAACCAACACCTTGCAAATTAAATGAATGGTCAATATCAAGATCCATTAAAAAGTCATTTTGACTGTTAGCCATAATGTCCATAAAGTGATCTAAAGTGATGTCAATGCTGCCTTTTTGATCGTTAAACATCATACTGCCACCTCCCATCATATTACCGCTACCTATAGAACCAGATTGGCCCATATCATAGGTAAAAGATGTGCCATCATTCATCACCATTTCTGTGGATGAAATATATAGGCGGAGTGTGTCATATTGCCCTTCTGGGATATCCATATTGGTTAATGTTTCTGTTATTCCGTTAACCAAATCAAGCATATTATAAGTTGTTGTTTGGCTCATAATAACAATAAAAGAATTGGCATCGACGGCATTGCCTAACTCTATTTTATCTATGGTAATATTTGCTTCCATAAACTGGTTATAATGCATAGGCGCATCAGTTAGTTTTAAGGTTACGTTTCCAAAAGTCTCTAGAGGGGCGATGTCATTTGAACAACTTGTTGCAAATAATAAAATTATTGCAACTGCGAATAAATTAATTTTTTTCATTTTGAATGATTTTAATAAAAGTTATAATTATTTTTTTTATGAGTCTAAAACTCAATTTATTATTAGACCCGCCTTATTGTAAAAAGTTTGGATTTAATTTTTTTAATTTAAATTTTGAAATGTTTTTATTGTTGAAGTGTATCACACACACAAAAAAAAATTCAAATAGAATAATTAAACATGCACTAAAACCTCTTTTAATAATTGTATATTTAATGCCAACTAAAAACAAATTATTTATATTCATACATTTTTTTTATATTAGTTTAAAACTATTTCTAGTTTTACAGGTCTAAACATTATAGTATTATAAAAGGGATTCCTTTTATTTAAACATTTGAATTAACAACTTGACAGACGAAGCCGGTTTTATAATAAAGTTAACTAACAAAAAGTATCAAGATGAGGCATTTAAGAAATTACTAGACCTTTATCAAGAAAGGCTGTATTGGCCATATCAGAAAGTTGGTTATTACACATGAGAACGCAAATGATGTATTACAAGAAACATTTTTAAGAGTGTATAAAAGCCTGCCTAATTTTAAACAAAATAGCACATTACATACTTGGATGTATAAAATAGCTTACAATGAGTCGATTCGGTTTTTAGAAAATAATAAAAAGAAATATTATATTTCATTAGATGATGTAAGTGACAAGTATTTGGATAATCTTATGGAAGATGATTATTTTGATGGAAATGAAATCCAATTAAAGCTACAGCGTATTTTATCAAAATTACCCGAAAAGCAACGACATATATTTCAGCTAAAATATTATGACGAATTAAAATTCAAAGAAATTGAAGCTATTATAGGAGTTAATGAAAATACTATAAAAACATCATATTATGCGGCTGTTAAAATTATTGAAAGTAACATTCATTTAGTTGATTTGCATGCTATAGAAAATGAAAAATATTAATTATAAAATTAAATTAATATGAAAACTACAAAATTAGATTCGATTGATAAAAAAAATCAAAAAAAGCATACCCATGATTTAGGGCTACAGCTACCGAAAGATTATTTTTCTAATTCGAAGGAAGCCATTACAGCTAAAATAGCTTCTCAAAAAAGAGGTAAATTAGTGCTATTCTCCAGAAAAAATATATTTTGGGCTGCTGCTGCAAGCATTATTTTGTTATTTGCTGTTGAGTTTTTTAAACCCAACAAATTTGAAACAACTAGTCCTTCAACCAACTTTGTTTCTGATTCTGATAATGCTTTACGAAATGAAAGTTTAACAAACAATACCCTTAGTGCATCCACTGAAGATGTTTTATTAACATCTCTTTTTATAGATGACAGCCACGTTAATGAGTATATAGCCAACTATATAAAAGAAGAAATTATCACTAATATGCTTAATTTAATTACACCAAATGAGGATGTTTTATTATCATCTCTTTTTATAGACGACAACCATGTTAATGAATATGTTGACAATTTTATTAGAGAATCAATTATTGCTAATGTGCTAAATGCTAAATAATTTAGATGAAGTAATGTAAAACTATTTTCAAAAATTAAGGTCTAATTAGTAAACTATTAAAAAAGATAAAACAATTTAAAAAATAAAAAATGAAATCACTTAAAACAATTTCTACACTTTTATTCTTATTATTTCTAGGAATTTCAAGTGTACAAGCTCAGAACAATGATGTTATGCAAAACCTAACAAAAGAACAGCAACAACTCATTAAACAACAAAAAGAATTAGTAATTGCTAGCAGAAAAGCTTTCAAAGCAACTCTTACAGCTGAACAATTAGCAATTTTAGATAATAAAGCCCTTACAAAACAAGAAAGGCTTAAAAATTTGATTTCTACATTTACATCGGAACAAAGAAAGTTAATGGCCAAGAATAAGGCGAGTAATGATGCGCTTAAAGAAAACTTTAAAAATTCAATGACTACTGAACAACGACAACATATGCAGTCTCAAAATATGAGTAAAATGCACGAAATGAACTCAGAAACAAGTGGTCATAAAAAACACAATTAAAATCAAATTTCAGGAAAAATAGTTCCAAATTAAATACTGTAAGTAGTTGAATTTTTTCTCATTTACTTATTTTTAATATAAATTTTTTATGAAAAAATACTTCTCTATATTTTTATTCCTTTTCGTAATGTTTTCGACATATTCTCAAATATCACCTATTACAGAAATTGAGAAAGAAAGAAATGATATTCTAGACGAGCTATTCCAAGATGATTCAACTATGGATGATTTTATAGCGGCTATTTCTAATTTTCAGGTTTTATACTTATCTACAAATTATAATAATAAAACTTATTTTTCAGGTCGAGATATAGGAATAAATCAGTACAATATAAGACCTCAAATAACGTATTTGAATTCTTCAGGAATATTTGCAAGTTTATATGGAATCTATTATAGTGGACTTCAACCAAAATGGGATGTAACTACTGCTACCTTGGGTTATGGTAAATATTTTGGCACTAATCTGCTATTTAAATATTACGCCTCTTATTCAAGATATTTTTACAACAATACTATAGGTAATATTTTTAAAAATGATATTAGTGCTGGCCTAAGTGTTCGAAATAAAAAAAGGTCTTTAGGAACACAGTTTACTGCATCTTTTTTATTTGGGAATGAACAATCGATTCAAATTTCTTCCACCAGTTATGCTAATATTAATTTGTTGAAATTAAAAAAATATAAAGGGGACCTCTAAAAATTAACTCACTATAAATCAATTGATTATTCGTATATTTA
>NZ_CALAEQ010000144.1 GCF_937891065.1 uncultured Lutibacter sp.
GCAGTTCCCACTTTTGGAACTCCAAATTCTATTAACACATCACGAATAGCTTTTGCTATTTTTGGATTATCTTCAACTTGAATTTCTCTGATTTTAAAGTTGTTAAGAGTCATTTTAAAATGTTATTTTTACGCTGTGAATATACACGAAAAATATATAAAACGCTGCATTCAATTGGCTAAAAATGGTTTGGGAAAAACTTATCCAAATCCAATGGTTGGGAGCGTTATTGTTTTAAATAATGTTATTATTGGTGAAGGTTGGCATAGAAAAGCAGGAGAACCACACGCCGAGGTAAATGCGATAAATTCAGTTAAAGATAAATCTCTTTTGAAAAAGGCTACAATTTATGTAAGCTTAGAACCTTGTTCGCATTTCGGAAAAACACCTCCTTGTGCAAATTTAATTGTTGATAATAGTATTAAGAATGTTGTTGTTGGAATTATAGACTCTAATAGTAAAGTTAGTGGAGCAGGAGTGAAGTATTTAAAAGATAACGGGTGCAATGTAATTGTTGGTGTTTTGGAAGCTGAATGTAAAGAATTAAATAAGCGTTTCTTCACATTTCATACGAAGAAAAGACCTTATATAATTTTGAAATGGGCTGAAACAGCTGATGGTTTTATAGATAAATTACGTAATGAAACTTCTGAAAATTCTCCAAACTGGATTTCAAATACATATTCGCAACAACTAGTGCATAAAATGAGAGCAGAAGAGCAGGCAATTTTGGTTGGAACAGTTACAGCTTTAAATGACAATCCTAGTTTAACAACTAGAAGTTGGGAAGGCAATAATCCAATTAGAATAGTTTTTGATAGAACTTTAAGAATACCAAACAATTATAATTTGTTTGACGGAAATGTTAAAACCATAGTTTTAACTAAAAATTCTTCTAATGTAAGTTTTCAAAATAAGGTGATTTATGAGGAAATAGATTTTAATGGGAATGTACCTATACAAATTTGTGAAGTTTTATATAAACATGAAATTCAATCAGTAATTATTGAAGGAGGAAAGCAAACTTTACAAAGCTTTATTGATGAAAGTTTATGGGATGAAGCTTTTGTTTTTGTTGGAAATACTTTTTTTGGAGAAGGATTAAAATCACCTGAAATAAAAAAAACACCTATTAAAATTGAAAAAATATCAGATGATATTTTAAAAGTATATATTAATAATTTCAAAAGATTAAAATTATTTTAGAAAAAGATACATACAGAACAATAGAAGTCTCAAATGGCGATGCGCTTTTTAAAGACAAAGGCAGTAAGTTTATTGGTTATGTTTTTCCAATTACATCTGAAGATGACGTTAAAGTAAGTATTGATGAGTT
>NZ_CALAEQ010000145.1 GCF_937891065.1 uncultured Lutibacter sp.
CAGCTTTTACATGCTTTTTGGCTTCACAAATGCAGTACATGCGTTTTTCTAATACTGAAGCTAATTTATTACCCGAAAATCATAAAGTTAACATTGAATATGATCATTTTTTAGAACTTTTTGGTGAAGAAGGTAATCTTATAATTTTAGCAACTAACGATTCAACAATTTTTACACCAAAAAAGTTCAATGCTTGGAATAATCTATCAAAAAAATTAGGTAGTTTTCCTGAAATAGACTTCACAATTGCTGTTGGAGATATCAAAACATTAAAGAAAAACACTGAAGAACAAAGATTTGATCTAGAGCCACTTTATAATAAAACTCCTGAAACCATTGAGGACGTTCTAAAAATTAAAACTGAGCTTTTTGAAAACCTTCCTTTTTACGATAATTTTTTATTCAATAAGAAATCTGGAACTATTAGAACTGTTATATATTTAAAGAAGGAAATTGTAAATACATCCATTCGTAAAGACTTCGTTTTCAATATATTAAATCCAACTATTGAACAATTTGAAAAAGACCACAATATAAATATTAGAGTTTCTGGTATGCCATACATACGCACCATGAATGCTCAAAATATTATTGATGAAATTGGTATTTTTGTAGGGTTGGCTTTAGGTGTAACAGCCTTAATTTTCTTTTTCTTCTTCCGTTCAATTAGAGCAACATTAATAACGCTTTTAGTAGTGAGTATTGGTGTAGTTTGGGCATTTGGGATCATAGGTTTGTTTAGATATGAAATAACCGTTTTAATGGCACTAATTCCTCCTTTAATCATTGTTATTGGAGTACCAAACGCCATATTTTTGATAAATAAATACCAGCAAGAAATAAAAAAACACGGTAATCAGGCCAAATCATTACAACGCGTTATTTCAAAAGTTGGTAATGCAACTTTAATGACCAATGTTACTACTGCTTCTGGTTTTGCAACATTTATTTTTACTAAAAGTCAACTTTTAAGAGAGTTTGGTACTATTGCTTCAATTAATATTTTAGGGATATTTATTTTGGCGTTATTTATAATACCAATTATGTATAGTTTTATGCCTTTGCCAAAGGAAAAACACTTAAAACATTTGGAAAGAAAATGGATTGATGCCATTATCAAATGGATGGAATCTATTGTTAGAAATCATAGAATTTCAGTATACATAGTAACAATTATTTTGATGATTGTGAGTATTAATGGAGTGTATATGATTAAAGTTTCTGGAAGTATTATTGAAGACATGCCTCAAGGTGAAGAATTCTTTAAGGATATTCTGTTTTTTGAAGAGGAATTTGGTGGTATTATGCCTTTAGAAATTATAATTGATACTAAAAAAGAAAAAGGTGTTATGAAACTTTCTACGCTTAAGCGTATGAATGAACTTAATGAAACTATTGATGAAATACCACAGCTTTCGAAATCAATTTCAGTTTTAAATTTAGTTAAATATTCCAAGCAAGCATTTTATGGTGGAAATCCCAAATACTATCAGTTACCAACGAATCAAGAAAAAAATTGGATTTTATCATATTCTAAAAACTCTACTTCTAGCAATAATTTAATGGATAATTTTGTTGATTCTACGGGGCAATATGCTCGTATTACAACTTTCATGAAAGATATTGGGACTGATAAAATGGAAATTATTGAAGACCGGATACAGCAAAAAATAGACAAAGAATTTCCTAAGGAAGACTATACCGTTACTATGACAGGTAAAGCCTTGGTGTTTTTAAAAGGTACAAATTTTTTAATTCACAACTTAATGATTTCACTTTCATTAGCTATTTTATTAATTGCTATTTTTATGGCCTTCCTGTTTCGTTCATTTAGAATGATTTTAATTTCATTATTACCAAATATTTTTCCGCTGCTAATAACCGCAGGATTAATGGGATATTTAGGCATTCCTATAAAACCTTCTACAATTTTAGTTTTTAGTATTGCCTTTGGAATTTCAGTTGATGATACTATTCACTTTTTAGCAAAATATCGTCAAGAGTTAATAGCTAATAATTGGCGTATTAAACAATCTGTTTATAAAGCATTACGCGAAACTGGTGTAAGCATGTTTTATACTTCAATAGTTTTATTTTTTGGATTTTTAGTGTTCACAGTTTCAAGTTTTGGTGGTACAATAGCTTTAGGCGGTTTGGTTTCTGTCACTTTATTATTTGCAATGGCATCTAATTTATTACTATTACCTTCTTTATTACTTTCATTAGAAAAAAGTATCGCAAATAAAGAAATATTTAAAGAACCAACACTTGATATTTTGACTACTAAAGATAATAATGAAGATAAATAAACGTAATTTTCAAACAATTTCAATCTTTACTTAGCAATTGTCAATTATCAATTGTTCATGTATATTTGCAACTCTTAAAATTTAGATTATGACAAGAACCAATGTAGCTGAACTATTAAGTTCAGGTAAATTTTTACAAGAAATAACCTTAAAAGGTTGGGTAAGAACATTTAGAGCAAATCGTTTTATAGCTTTAAACGATGGCTCAACTATTCATAATATTCAATGTGTTGTAGATTTTGAAAATACTGACGAAAATATTTTAAAACGTATTACCACAGGTGCTGCTATATCCATAAAAGGAACCTTAATTGAAAGCCAAGGAAAAGGGCAAAATGTAGAGGTGAAAGTTTCTGAAATAGAAATTTTAGGAGATTGTAATCCTGAAGAATACCCAATACAACCAAAAAAGCATAGTTTAGAGTTTTTACGTGAAAACGCTCACTTACGTATAAGAACAAATACTTTTAGTGCAGTAATGCGTTTACGTTCTGCATTGTCATTTGCAGTTCATAAATATTTTGTTGAAAAAGGTTTTTATAATTTTCATGCACCAATAATTACAGGTTCTGATGCTGAAGGCGCTGGTGAAATGTTCAACGTAACAACACTTAATGCAGAAAAACTTCCAAAAAAAGAAGACGGAACTATTGATTACTCTAAAGATTTCTTCGGAAAAACAACAAGTCTAACAGTATCAGGTCAACTAGAAGCCGAAACCTATGCAATGGCTTTAGGTAAAGTATACACTTTTGGTCCAACTTTTAGAGCTGAAAATTCAAATACAACACGTCACTTATCTGAATTTTGGATGATTGAACCTGAAGTTGCCTTCAATAATTTAGATGACAATATGGATTTGGCAGAAGATTTTATTAAATCTGTTATTTCATATGTTTTAGAAAATTGCAAAGATGACTTGGCCTTTTTAGATAACAGATTGGTTGAAGAAGATAAATCTAAACCTGTTTTAGAACGCAGTGAAATGGCTTTGATAGAAAAGCTGAATTTTGTTGTTGAAAATAATTTTAAACGTGTTAGTTATACGGAAGCAATAGATATTTTAAGAAATTGCAAACCTAACAAAAAGAAAAAATTTCAATATCTAATTAACGAATGGGGTGCAGATTTACAGAGTGAGCATGAACGTTATTTAGTTGAAAAACACTTTAAATGTCCTGTTATTTTATTTGATTACCCAGCCAATATTAAAGCATTTTATATGCGTTTAAATGATGATGGGAAAACAGTAAGAGCAATGGATGTTTTATTCCCTGGAATTGGAGAAATAGTTGGTGGAAGTCAGCGTGAAGAACGTTTGGATGTTTTAAAACAAAAAATAACTGAATTAAATATTGACGAAGAAGAATTATGGTGGTATTTAGATACTCGTAAATTTGGAACGGCTGTACATAGTGGTTTTGGACTTGGTTTTGAACGATTAGTTCAATTTACAACAGGTATGGGAAATATACGCGATGTAATTCCTTATCCACGTTCACCACAAAATGCTGAATTTTAATTCACAAAATTAAAAAACATAGTATTTTATACTATGTTTTTTTTGTATTTTTAACCAAAGTCATTTCAAACCTATCAATGTTAAAACAAAGTTTAAATTTTAAATTATTACAAAAATTATCTCCTCAACAAATTCAGTTGATGAAGATGATTCAATTACCTACACAAGAATTTGAACAACGTTTAAAGCAAGAATTGGAAGAAAATCCAGCATTAGAAAGTGGAAAAGATGATGAGGATGAATACAGCGACTCGCAATCAGAAGATGAATATGATGAATCTGGAAATGAAAATATTGATACTGACGACATAAATATTGATGAATATTTAAGTGATGATGAAATTCCAAATTACAAAACACAAGCAAACAACTATTCTGCTGATGATGAAGATAAACATATCCCTTATGCTTCTGGAACTTCATTTACACAACATTTAAAAACTCAGATAAACACATATAGACTTACAGAAGAAGAAGAAATAATTACCGATTTCTTAATTGGAAGTATTGATGATAGTGGCTATATTAGAAGAGATTTAATTGATGTTTTAGATGATTTAGCTTTTACACAAAATATTTTCACTACTCAAGAAGAATTAGAAAGACTTCTTAAATTAGTACAACAATTAGACCCTGCAGGTGTTGGTGCGCGTGATTTAAAAGAATGTTTATTAATTCAATTAAAACGTAAAATCGAGAAACCAAGCAGAATACTTGCTATTAATATTTTAGAACAATCTTTTGACCATTTTGTAAAGAAACATTACAAAAAATTACTACAAAAATTTCATATTTCAGAAGATCAATTAAAAGAAGGTATTCAGCAAATTGAAAAATTAAACCCAAAACCTGGTGGGTCATTTGTTGGAGGTAATAAAATTGCTGAACAAATTGTACCAGATTTTACTGTTAGAATTGTTGAAGGTGAGCTAGAACTTACTTTAAACTCTAGAAATGCTCCTGAACTTCATATTTCAAATGAATACAACAATTTATTAAAAGGATATAAAGACGCTACAGATAAATCTAAATCACAAAAAGAAGCGGTACAGTTTATCAAACAAAAACTAGATTCTGCAAAATGGTTTATTGAGGCCATAAAACAGCGGCAGCAAACATTATTTTTAAATATGAATGCTATTATTCAACATCAAAAAGAATATTTTTTATCTGGTGATGAGCGAAAACTAAAACCAATGATATTAAAAGATATTGCTGATGTGATTAATATGGATGTTTCCACTGTTTCACGAGTTGCAAACAGCAAATATGTATCAACACCTTATGGAACAAAGTTAATTAAAGAGTTCTTCTCTGAATCAATGAAAAATGACCAAGGAGAAGATGTTTCCACAAGGGAAATAAAAAACATCTTAGAAACTGTTATAAATGAAGAAAATAAAAAGAAACCTTTAACCGATGACAAGTTAGCTGTTCTACTAAAAGAAAAAGGTTATCCAATAGCAAGAAGAACTATTGCGAAATATAGAGAACAATTAGATATTCCAGTCGCTAGATTAAGAAAAGAAATGTAATAAAAGCCTTCACAAAATTAACTATGAAATTTTTCAAATTTGTTTCTTATTTTTTCCATCCAATAAATTTTCCAATTATTGGTACTATTTTATATTTTCTCTTAATTCCTGAATATATATTTAAACCTCAAGAGCATCTAATTATAACCGTAATATTTATTGGAACCTATGTTTTCCCTCTTTTTCTATTAATTTTACTTAGAAGGTTTAAAATGATAGATAGCTACCATATGATTACTATTGAAGAGCGAAAATTCCCTACATTATTATTTATTTCTATCTGCTATATTATAGGAAATTGGCTCTTTAAATCTACTGTTGTAGATATATTATCCCTATTTTATTTTGGATATGGTTTGGTGTTAATTTTCACATATATATTTTTATATTTTAAAATTAAAATAAGTTTACATACATCTGCAATTGGCGGATTAATAGGGTTTTTGATTTATTTTAGCTTCCATTATAAAATAAATTTAATCATCTTATTATCAATATTCTTTATGCTAAGCGGCTTAATTGCAACTTCAAGATTGAGATTAAAGGCACATTCTATTCGTGAAGTATTATTAGGTTACACGATTGGAATACTTTCTCAGTTTATTGTTTATGGAATATATTACATTATATAGAATTTTAAACCTACATTAAATTCTTTTAAATCTAACTTTTCATTATTAAAATTCACACTCTTAAAAATAGGGTTTAAACCATAGTAAACATATAAATTCCAAGTACTAAAACCTGTTGATAGTGTCAATCCGTATTGAATTTTATTGAATTCTGATACATTTTTAGTTGAAATATTTTCATCTGTATCTCTATATATCGTTTTAGCGGAAACTACATAGGCAAGTTTTACACCTCCATAAACTCTCCAAAATTTATATTTCTGAGGCGTTGAGTTTCTCCATCTAATTTCAATTGGCATTTCTAAAGCACTAATACCAAACCTATTTGTATCATAGTCTTGAGCGGCTTCAAACAAGGTTATTTGATTTTCTGTAGATATCTTCAAATTTTGAATGAATGCATTGTAAGCATAACCTAAACCAATACCAATACCAAAATTTCTATTTTCATTAAAGGGGATGTCTTTTATAAAACCAAACGAAACACCTCCTGAAAACCCATTTTGAGCAACATCAGAAGGCTTATCAGTTAATATATTATATGTTAGAGATAAATATATTTGATCTTCCAAGTATCTCAAATCAATGCTATCCTTATTAACTTGGGCTTCAAGATTAAAAAAGAATAATAAAAAACTAATTATAATCCAATATTTACTCATAAAACAAATATACTGTATAAAACCAAAAAAGGCAATCAAATAGTCTTTGATTGCCTTAAATAAATTGAAGAATTATATTTCTAATAATTCGATTTTAAGTTAGTTCCTTTTGTTGTTGAAAAACTAACTTTTAAAGCATTTATATCTCTTAATTGCTCTTTAATATCTAATATTGTACCAACATTAGCTTCTTTATCTGCTTTTATAGAAGTTGTCATAAATTTAATTTCATCTTCACTTCTAATAGCTCTTTCCGCAAATATAAAACTAGGAATATCTTTTACATCAATAATTTTATCATTTACTTGAATTTTATCTCCCGATATTCTAGAATCTTTAGATTTACCAACATAAATAGTACTTACCAAACTCTTTTGCTCAAGTTTTTTCACTTCACTTGCAGTTGGAAGAACTGGTTTTTTTAGTAATAAATCAGTTTCTCTCATAGTAGTTGATACCATAAAAAAGAACAACAACATAAATACAATATCAGGTAAGGATGCTGTAGAAATAGCAGGCAATCCTTTTTTCTTCTTTTTAAATTTACTCATATTCTGATATTATTTAATTGGTTCTGGTTCAGAGATTATTTGAGGGTAACTGTCCTTCAAAAAGTCTATCTTATTTTTCAAACTCTCCGATCCATTATTCTTGTAGTCATCTAAAAGATCCTTATAAGATCTCTTATATTTTTTTAAGGCTAATTTATTTCTTAATTCGTTATAAGCTCCTTCTATTTCATTTTGAATTGAAACATACATACCATAAGTTGTACCTCTATCACTTTGCAAAGATATAACTGCTTTTGTTGGATGATCTGAAGATGTTGGTAACTTGTTACCATTACAATAATCACAAGGTTCTCCTGGTTTACCATCTTTTGGAGCTGATAATCCACCTCCATTGTCAATAAATTGCATTGTCAATCGTTTGACATCTGTAACCTGTACAAATTCATTTTCAACTAAAAGCTGATTGTTACGGTTTACAACAATATCTAATACATTCTTTTCTTTAACAATGATATCAATATTTTGATCTGGTGGTGTTTTCTCTGGTAGCTTACGTGCAATACCTGAGTCAACATCCATAGTAGTTGTTACTAAGAAAAATATTAGAAGCAAGAACGCAATGTCTGCCATTGAACCAGCATTAATTTCTGAGTTTTGTCTTCTTGCCATTTTCAGTTAATTTTTTACTAATGATTTAACAAAGTCAAAAAAGAATGCTCCAAAACCAATAACACCTAATATGGCACTAAAGTTTATACCTGTACTCACCCATTTTGATATACTACCAGCTTCTCCATATTCTAAAACTTTACCCATAGACGTAACTGCTCCATCATCTGCTAAAGAATAAGCAACAACTAAAAATACAAGTAAAATTCCAACTCCCATTAATGTTCTTTTTAATACATCTGGGTGTTTAACCATATTCAAAGCTGAAAAAGCAACAGAAATTATAGCTGTAACTGCTAATATAACAAGTGAAAATGTAATAAATGGAGACAAAATACTATTTTGCAGGTCTGCATCTACTTTAAGAACTTCATCACCTTCAATCAAAATTCTGACGAAGAAAAAGAAACCTATTAACCCTATTAGTCCAGCGACTAATGTTAATATTTTTGATAATTTCGTATTCATAATTTAATATTATTTTTTGTGTTTAACCAAAAGGTCAACAAGTGAAATTGAAGCATCTTCCATATTATTTACAATACTATCAACTTTAGAGATAATGTAATTATAAAAAACTTGAAGAATAATTGCTACAACTAAACCAAACACTGTTGTTAATAAGGCAACTTTAATACCACCCGCAACTACTGTTGGAGAAATATCACCCGCTGCTTGAATAGAGTCAAATGCCCCAATCATACCAATTACAGTTCCCATGAAACCAAGCATTGGTGCTAAAGCAATAAATAATGATAACCAAGAAATGTTTTTCTCTAATAACCCCATTTGAACTCCACCGTAACCAACAACTGCTTTTTCAGCTGCGTCTACTCCTTCATCCATTCTATCTAATCCTTGGTAAAATATTGAAGCTACAGGACCTTTTGTATTTCTACAAACTTCTTTTGCTGCTTCTACACCACCTGATTGTAAAGCTTCATCAACTTTATTTACTAATTTCTTAGTATTAGTTGTCGCCATATTAAGATAAATGATTCTTTCAATTGCAATAGCTAAACCTAAAATTAAGGCTACTAATACAATTCCCATAAAGAATGGTCCACCTTCAATAAAACGTTGTTTTAATTCTTGGTGAAATGTTTTCGATTCTGTTGCATCTGCAACTTGTTCCGTTTTTGCTGCATCTTGTGCAATAGCTTTAGGTGCTGCTCCAAATAACAATAACCCTGTAATTGCAAGGATAGTAAATACTCTTTTCATTGTCTAAATAGTTAATTTATTAATTTTTCGGTTTAAATATATAATAATTTTCACAAAGCAAATATATCTGTTAATACAAAGTTCTCAAAGTCTTTTTAAAATATCTTATTCAACTCTTCTCAACTTCATTTGCGAATGGCAAGTAACAAAAAATTGTTGAATTCTGAAAATTTTAGACCCACTTTAAGTTATTTTTTTGAAAACTCTGTTTTTTTTTATTATCAACAAAAATCAATCCAAAATACCTTATTTTGTTGAAAATAAATTTAAAATACTCAAATTTAGTTCAATAAAAATTAATCAATAATAGTTATCTCTCCTCTTAATTCTGTTTCGAAAAAATATTTAAACTTATTTTTAGGAATATTCTCACCTAATAGATACATTAATTTTGCCAATGCTGACTCAGTTGTAATGTCATTCCCACTTATAACTCCTATCTTTTCAAGTTCAATACTTGTTTCATAGTGCCCCATAATTACACTTCCACTAACACATTGCGTCACATTTACAATCTGTATCCCTTTTTTTATAGCTTCTTTTAATAAGTCAATAAACCATTTTTCAGTAGGTGCATTTCCAGAACCAAAAGTTTCTAAAATTACCCCTTTTAACCCTTTACTACTTAATATACTTTCAATAACAACTTTAGTAATTCCAGGGAATATTTTTAAAATGGCTACATTATTATCTAATCGCTTTCTAACTTTTAAAGGTTTTATAATTGTTGGCTTGTAAATTAATTGTTTATTAAATTTTAAATGGACTCCACTTTCTCCTAATGGAGGAAAATTAGGTGAAGTAAATGCTTCAAAATGCTCCGAATTTACTTTAGTAGTCCTATTAGCTCTATACAACTTGTATTCAAAATACAAACATACTTCAGAAATTATTGGATTTCCATTCTCTTGTGCCGAAGCTATTTCTATAGAAGTAATCAAATTTTCCTTTGCATCGGTTCTTAAATCTCCAATTGGCAATTGTGATCCTGTAAAAATTATTGGTTTTGATAAATTTTCAAACATAAAACTTATAGTTGATGCTGTGTATGACATCGTATCAGATCCATGCAAAACAACAAAACCATCAAATTTGTCATAATTATCTTCAATAATTTCAGAAATAACAACCCAATCCTCGGTATTCATATTTGATGAATCAATAGGCTCTTCAAATGAAATAGTATTAATGGTACATTTTAAATGATTAATTTCAGGAATGTGTTTTATTAGCTTATCAAAATTAAAGCTACGTAAAGCTCCTGTTTTGTAATCTTTAACCATACCTATGGTACCACCAGTATAAATTAAAAGTATATTTGGAATTTTTGTCATTTTGTCTGTTGATATATTTTGGAATAATTTATGATGTAAATTTACCGAAATAAAATATAATAATTTAAAAAGAAATTTATGATCGGTTTTTATATAATAATTGGCGCTATCTCTTTAATTAGCTGGCTAGTAAGTAGAAAATTAAAAAGCAAATTTAATCACTATTCAAAAATTCAATTACGAAATGGATTGAGTGG
>NZ_CALAEQ010000146.1 GCF_937891065.1 uncultured Lutibacter sp.
AAATAAAAAAAGCAACTCAATTGAGTTGCTTTAATATTAGAAATTACTATAAATTAATTTTCATTTTTTTTAATGTCATTAATAAAACTGTTAAGTTCTAAACCGTATTTAGAAGCTTTTACATTTTTTGATAATGAATTGTTTATGGTGTCTAACAATTTAATATTGGCATTATATAATTCAGTTAACGCAATATATGGAGCAACTTCATATTCGCCATTATTAACAGCAAAATTTGTTGAGAAATAATATTTTCTTTTAATTAAACTTGTTTCTTGTTTCTCAATTTTTGAAACTAATGCGGTATCTCCAATTTTTTGAGCATCAAATTTTTCCTTATATAAGTCTAATTGTTTCCCATTAAATTTCTGAGCCATAGCTTTATGCTCTTCAAGCAATGTTTGATTTTTAGAACCAGTAATTTTTGCTGAAACAGCAAATTTTGAAAGTTTTGAAGTAATGTTTATTTCTCCTTTTTCTCCAAAAAAGACTATTTTTTGATCCAATTTTTTGTCTAAAACAAGATAATAAATTTCCGGAGTCTCAATTTCATCAGCAAATATAAAATCACTTTTTCCATTTAATTCAATAGAATCAACAGAAACAAGTGTAGTGTCTTTAAATTTTTGTAAATAAAGTGTGCCTTTTTTAAGTCCGTCAATATTTCCTTTAACTATCATACTACCACTTTTGGTATTGTTACAAGAAATTATGAAACTGATTAATGCAATTAAGCTAATTATTTTTTTCATTTTTATAATTTAAGGGCGTAAATATCTAATTTTAATTTTTAACTATATTTATGGAGCAACAATACGCATTAATTCAGCTGTAAGCATAGCTCCGTAAGTTCCAACTACATAACCAAAAACTGCCAATAAAACTCCTACAGTAGCTAAAGATGGATGAAAAGCTGCGGCAACAATTGGTGCAGATGCAGCACCACCTACATTTGCTTGACTTCCAACAGCTAAGAAAAAATAAGGAGCCTTTATCAGTTTAGCAACAATTATCAATAAAATGATATGAATAGTCATCCATACAAGGCCTATAAATATTAATCCTGGGTTTTCTAAAATTTTACTTAAATCCATTTTCATACCTATAGTAGCAACTAAAATGTAGATAAAAACGCTTCCAATTTTACTAGCACCTGCACCTTCATATTTTTTCAATTTAGTAAATGAAAGAATTATGCCTATAATGGTTGAAATACTTATCATCCAAAAGAATTGTGAACCGAATGATGAGAAAGCAGAACTTTTATCACTTACAGCTTTAAAATTATCAATTAAAAAGTTAGAAACTGTATTTGCTCCAAAATGAGCAAAACCTACAACAGTAAATGCTATTGATAATATAACCATTAAATCAGCTAAAGATGGGTTTCTCGTAATTTTATCAGCGTATGTAGATACTTTTTCTTTTAAGCGTTCAATTGCAGATGTATCAGCACCTAACCATTTATCAATTTTTTTAGATTTTCCAATTCCCATTAATACAATAGCCATCCATATGTTTGCAACAACAATATCAACTAAAACCATTCCTCCATATTTCTTAGGATTGTATTCGTAAATTTCTAGCATAGCAGCTTGATTCGCTCCACCACCAATCCAACTACCTGCTAATGTTGCTAATCCACGCCAAACTGCATCAGGACCAGCACCACCAACTGTTTCTGGCGAAAATGTTGAAATTAGTATAATAGCAATAGGACCACCAATTACAATTCCAACAGTTCCTGTTAAAAACATAATTAAAGCTTTTGGGCCTAAATCAAATACAGCTTTTAAGTCAATACTTAAAGTCATTAAAATTAACGCTGCAGGTAATAAAAATCGACTAGCAACATAGTATAAGTTAGATTCATGTTTTGTAATATTTCCTACCGCATCTACAGACTCCCATTCAGGAGCAATAATACCAAAGGATGTAAAAATGGCAGGTAGCATATAAGCCATAAGTAGTGATGGAACTATTTTATAAAATTTTATCCAGCCATCATTTTTACTTGAAGAAGTGTAAAAAACAAAGCCAATAGTTAACATCACAATTCCAAAAGCGATTGTATCTTGGGTAATAAAAGGTGTAGTATCCATGTATATTTTTGAATTTCGGCTAATTTAACATTTTTTATGACTTTAATCCTAATAAAAGAGTATTCGGTTTCTTATATTTGCTTGATAAAATTTTAATAAATGAAATATATAAAACTATACGTATTACTAGCATTATTAATAGTTTCTTGTAAAACAGTTCAGAAAACAACACAAGTTGTTAAAAATGATGCCCCAGTTGTTGATACTCGTGAAATTCAGGGTGGAATGTGGATTCCTTCTCTGTTAGAAGGAGTTAACGAAAACGAAATGAAATTATTAGGAAGTAAAATGACTGCCGAAGACATTTACTCTGTTAATAATTCAAGTTTAAAAGATGCCATTGTTCACTTTAACGGTGGATGTACATCAGAAGTAATTTCTCCAAACGGATTGATGTTAACTAACCATCATTGTGGTTATGGCGTAATTCAATCGCACTCATCAGTTGAAAACGATTATTTAAAAGATGGTTTTTGGGCAAAGAGTTATGAAGAAGAATTGCCTAATGAAAATTTTTCAGTAACATTTATTAAAAGAATTGATGATGTAACTGAAGCTATTTTTGAAGGAATTACCGATGATATGGATGAAGCTGCTAAAATGAAGCTCATCAATCAAAATATTAATAAAGTTAGTAAAGCAGCTCAAAAAGAAGCTTGGCAAGATGCCAATGTGAAATCTTTTTACGACGGAAATCAGTATGTATTATTTGTAACTGAAGAGTTTAAAGATGTTCGTTTAGTAGGTGCTCCACCAACTTCTATTGGGAAATTTGGATCAGATACAGATAACTGGATGTGGCCTCGTCATACAGGAGATTTTTCAATGTTTAGAATTTATGCTGATGCTAATAACAAGCCAGCTGATTATTCTAAAGACAATGTTCCTTACAAACCGGCACATCATTTACCAATTTCATTAGATGGCGTTGAAGAAAATGATTTTACATTAGTTTTTGGTTTTCCAGGTAGAACAAATGAATATTTACCAGCTGTTGGAGTTGATCAAATTGTGAATGTATTAAACCCAGCAAAAATTGAAGTTCGAGAAAATGCCCTAAAAATAGTTGATAGTTATATGCGTGCTGATAACAATATCAAAATTAAATACGCTTCAAAATACGCTTCTATTGCAAATTATTGGAAAAAATGGATTGGTGAAAACCAAGGAATTGAAAAATCAAATGCAATTCAAAAGAAACGTGATTTAGAAAGTGAGTTTTCTAAAATTGTTGAAGAGAAAGATTTAGTTGGTTACAAAACATTATTATCAGATTTTGAAAATTTATACCAAGAAATTGAAAGCGTATCATTAGCACGTGATTATTGGATTGAAGTAGCTTATCGAAATGTTGAATTGTTAGGAATTACATTTAGATCTTTTCAGTTAGAACAAGCATATTTAAGAGGTGGCGAAGCAGCTTTTGAAAAACTAAGAGCTTCAGGTTTAAGTCGTTTAGAAGGGACTTATAAAAATTACAGTGCAAAAGTAGATGAGCCTGTATTTGCAAAATTAGTAGAGTTATATGCAACTAAAGCACCAAAAGATTATATACCATCAAATATGAATGGTGTTGATTTTACAGCTTTAGCAAAGGATATTTATACAAATTCAAAATTAACAAATTTTGAAGGAGTTACAGAATTGCTAAGCGGAACAGCTGAAGAAGTAATTAAAAAATTAAATGAAGATAAAGCGTATGTATTTGGGAAAGAATTACATACTATTTTTTATGAAAAAATGGAACCAAAATTTCAGGAGCTAAATATGCAATTAGTTGCTGTACAAAAGCAGTACATGAAAGGATTAATGGAAGTTTTTCCAAACAAACGATTTTTTCCAGATGCAAATAGTACGTTACGTGTTACCTATGGTCAAGTTAAAGGTTACGCTCCAAGAGATGGAATGCGTTATGGAAATACTACTTATTTAAAAGGTGTTATAGAAAAATTTGTTCCAGGGGATTATGAATTTGATGTGCCTAATAAACTAATAGAATTATACGATTCTAAAGACTTTGGACAATATGCAGATAATGGAAAAATGCCAGTTTGTTTTATAGGTACCAACCATACAACAGGAGGTAATTCTGGAAGCCCAGCAATTGATGCTCACGGAAATTTAATTGGATTAAATTTTGATAGAGTGTGGGAAGGAACTATGAGTGATATGAATTATGACCCAGATATTTGTAGAAATATTATGGTAGATATTAGATATGTATTATTTATAGTAGATAAATTTGCAGGCGCTAAAAACTTAATTAACGAAATGACTTTGGTACATCCAAAAACAATTATAAAAACAAAAGCAAAAACAAAAACAAAAGAAGTAAAACCTTAATTTAATCAAATGAAACACGTAAAATTTTATTTATTTATTACAGCACTATTTGTGTCGCTAAGTATTTCAGCACAAGAAACTGAAAAAATTGATACTAGAGACATTCAAGGCGGAATGTGGATTCCTTCCTTATTAGAAGGAATGAATGAACAAGAAATGCAGCAGTTAGGAAGTAAAATGACTGCTAAAGACATCTATGATGTAAACAATTCAAGCTTAAAAGATGCCATAGCACATTTTGGTGGAGGTTGTACTTCAGAAATTATTTCGCCAAATGGTTTATTATTAACAAATCATCATTGTGGTTTCGGTGTTATTCAATCACATTCAACTTTAGAACATGACTATTTAAAAGATGGTTTTTGGGCTATGAGTTATGAAGAAGAGTTACCAAACGAAAGCTTAAGCGCTACATTTATTAAAAGAATTGATGATGTAACAGCTCAAGTTTTTGAAGGTATTTCCGATGATATGGATGAAGCTGAAAAAATGAAAATTGTGAACCAAAATATTTTAAAGGTTAACAAAGATGTTCAAAAAGAAGAATGGCAAGATTCATATGTGCGTTCATTCTATAAAGGAAATCAATACTTATTATTTGTTACAGAAAAATTTACTGACGTTCGTTTGGTTGGAGCTCCTCCAACATCAATTGGGAAATTTGGTGCAGACACAGATAACTGGATGTGGCCTCGTCATACTGGAGATTTTTCTATGTTTAGAGTGTATGCAGATGCTAATAACCGTCCGGCAGATTATTCAAAAGACAATAAACCTTACAAACCAAATCATTATTTACCAATTTCATTAGATGGAGTTGAAGAAAATGATTTTACTTTAGTTTTTGGTTTTCCGGGAAGAACAAACGAGTATTTGCCAGCTATTGCTGTAGATCAAATTGTAAATGTGTTAAATCCAGCTAAAATTGAAGTGCGTGATAATGCATTAAAAATTATTGATTCTTATATGCGTAAAGATGCGGATATAAAAATTAAATATGCTTCTAAATTTGCTTCAACAGCTAATTACTGGAAAAAATGGATTGGTGAAAATCAAGGAATTCATCAAACAAAAGCAATTGATATTAAAAAAGCTGAGGAAGTAGAATTTTCTAAAATAGTTGCTGAAAAAGATTTAGTTGGGTACTCAACATTGTTATCTGATTTCGAAAGATTATACAAAGAAATTGAAAGCGTTTCATTAGCTCGGGATTATTGGATTGAAATTGCTTACAGAAATGTTGAGTTATTAGGTGTTACTTTTAGAGTATATCAATTAGAACAGGCTTATTTAAAAGGTGGAGAACAAGCTTTTGAAAATGCAAGACTAAATATATTAGCTGTTTTTGAAGGAACATATAAAAATTATAGCGCAACAGTTGATAAACCAGTTTTTGAAAAATTAGTGGCTTTATACGCTGAAAAAACACCTGCTGAATTTGTTCCTACAAACATGAAAAATGTTAATTATACGAAATTAGCAAATGATATTTATGCAACTTCTAAATTAACATCTTTTGAAGGAGCAAAAGAACTATTAGCTGGTTCATCAGAAGAAGTGATGAAAAAAATAAATAATGATGCTGCATATAAATTTGGAAAAGAATTACACAGTGTTTTTTACAACCAATTAGAGCCTAAATTTCAAGAGTTAAATTTACAAATTGAGGCTGTTCAAAAAGAATACATGACAGCTTTAATGGAAGTATTTCCTAACAAACGATTTTTTCCAGATGCAAATAGCACGTTACGTGTTAATTATGGAATGGCACAGGGGTACAATCCTAAAGATGGTGTAACTTATACAACCAAAACATATTTAAAAGGAGTGATGGAAAAATATGTTCCTGGAGATTACGAATTTGATGTTTCTAAAAAATTGCAAGATTTATATCATTCAAAAGATTACGGTCAGTATAGTGAAAATGGTAAAATGCCAATTAACTTTTTATCAACTAATCATATGACTGGTGGTAATTCAGGAAGTCCTATGATTGATGCACATGGAAATATGATAGGTTTAGCTTTTGATACTACTTGGGAAGGAACTATGAGCGATTTGTATTTTGATGCAGATATCGTGAGAAGTATTTCAGTTGATATCCGTTATGTATTATTTATAATTGATAAATATGCTGGAGCTAAAAATTTAATTGATGAGATGACTTTGGTTCATCCAAAAAAGAAATAAAAATTAATTAAGCACGAAAAACTCCGAATGAAAATTCGGAGTTTTTCGTTTTTATGAATCTTCAGAAGTTGTTTTTTTAGGAGAACGTTTAGCGTCTTTTAGGCACTTGTTTAGCATCCATTCTAACTGTCCGTTAGTAGATCTAAACTCATCAGCAGCCCATTTTTCTACAGCTTTGAGCATATCCTCATTAATTCTTAGTGCAAATGCTTTTTTCTTTGCCATTGGTTATTCTTTGATAAATTCTACAATAGAAGTTATTAAGTTAGTCATTATTGGTAAATCTGGATTTGTATAGGAACTCATATTTTCATTTACATCTCCTTTTATTTCTTTAAAAATATGATTCATATTTTCAATTATTACTAATTCTGAAGTTGAGTTTGCTGCATGCAATAATTCAGCCTCTGAAATAGCAACTTGAATATCATTGGTTCCATTTATAATTAAAACAGGAATTGTTAATTTTTTAAGTTCAATTTGTGGGTTGTATTTTATCCATGAAATTAAAAACGGCTGAACAGATTTGTTAAAAATAGAAATTAACATTGGGTTAAATTCATCAACGGTATTTCCTTTCTTTAGTTCGCTTAAAACTCTTTCGGTTTCATCTTTTAAAAAAGGTGCTTGCTTTGAAATTTGCTCCACTAATACTTCATCAATAGTTCTTCCTGCTCCTGCAATTGAAATGAAACCATCACTATTATTTTTACTTGCAATTAAACCAACTAAACTTCCTTGACTATGACCTGTTACAATTATTTTAGAATAATTATGAGTATTCTTAAAATACTGAATCACAGATTTAGCTTCTTCAATAAAAACATCAAAAGTTAATGAATCTATTGTAGCCTTATCTTCTTTTGTATATGAAAGTACGCTTTTATCAAAACGGTATGTTGCAATATTATTTGAGGCCAATCCTTCAGCTAAAAGCTTTAAGGAATTGTTTTTCATCATTACGTTATTTCCATCTCTATCTGTTGGTCCAGACCCGGGAATTAAAATTACCAATTCACATTTTTTTTCAGAATTGGGTGTTAGTAGAGTACCTTTTAGGGTAACAGTATTTGTTGGAATATTTATTTCTGTTTCGTTATATTTTATTTCTTGTGCAATTGCAAAAGTTGAGACTAGTAATATGAATAATGTTATATTTTTAAATTTCATGTGTTTTAATTTTATATTGATACGTAGTTAGAACACGCTGAAGCTCTTCTTTTTTTTGAGTTCCAATTAAAATTTTATTTCCGGTTGATAACTCAATTTGCAAACCAATATTTCCTTTGGTAGTGAAAGATTTTACTTTGTTTTTTCTAAAACTAAATTTCATTCCCCAACCTCCAAATTCAGAAATACCATCATAATTTCTAATATAACAATTCGATATACTTTCCCAAGTTATTAATTTATAAGATAAGTGAAATGGGAAATATTGATAATAAATACCTTTCTCATCAACTCTAGTTTTTAGTTTTAATTTTAAAAATAAAAGTCCCACTAATAAAATGATAATTAAACCGCTTAATGAACCAAGTTTTTCACTTATAGAGCCTTCTAAAATTGTTGACCATTCATTATAAGAAGAAATTCCAACAGCTATAAAGGCTACAGATAAACCAATAATAATTATTGGTTGCGTAAATTTTTGTTCTTCAATGAATACCTTCATGCTATAAAACTTATTTTTTAAGCTATTTCTTTTAGAATAAATGCAGCATAAAAGCGACACCAAACTTACACAAATTCTTATGTAATTATGAATCCAAAAAATTATCTATTCTTTTCCCGTTCTAATATAACTTTGGAAATATTTCCATGACCATCACCAATTGCATTTTTCACTTCCCAACCTTCTCTTGCTAGCTGGTTTAGAGTATCTTCAAAAATATCGTCCTTTTTCCAAAAACCTTTTTTTAGTACTTTATATTCTTTCATAACAATAGTTTAAAAAATTAAATTTAAAGAGATTAATGTTATTACGATTACAATAATTTCAATTATATAAATAACCATTTTTTAGTGATTTAAAGTTCCAGTATTAACTATTGGAGAGACATCTTTATCGGAACAAAGAACTACCATTAAGTTGCTTACCATCGCAGCTTTTCGTTCTTCATCTAACTCTACAATTTTTTTTCTGCTTAGGTGTTCTAACGCCATCTCAACCATGCTAACAGCGCCTTCTACAATTTTATGTCGAGCTGCAACGATTGCTGTTGCTTGTTGTCGTTTTAACATGGCACTTGCAATTTCTTGCGCATAGGCTAAATAACCAATACGTGCTTCTAAAACTTCAATACCAGCCATGTCTAAACGTTCAGCTAATTCCTTTTCTAGAGCTTCACTAACTTCATTTACGCTTGCTCTCAAGGTAATTTCTTCAGCTTGCCCCTCATCTTCAAAATTATCGTAAGGATATAAACTTGCTAATTTTCTAACAGCTGCATCAGATTGTACACGAACAAAATTCTCGTAATTATCAACATCAAAAGCAGCTTTAAAAGTGTCTTTTACTTTCCAAACGGCAATGGTACTAATCATAATTGGATTTCCAAGTTTGTCATTTACTTTAACGCGTTCACTGTCGAAGTTGCTGGCTCTTAACGAAATACCTTTCTTTGTGTATAAAGGATTTGCCCAATAAAAACCATTGTCTTTTACTGTTCCAATGTATTTACCAAACAATAAAATTACTTTTGATGTATTTGGGTTTACCAAAAAGAAACCAGGTAAAGTGGAAATTGTTAACAGTAAAAAAACGAAAAACAATGGGATTATTGAATTTACAACGCTCGTAATTGCACCAATAATGAATACAATTAATAAGATTAGCATTGAATAGCCACTTGATAATTTTATAATTTTTTCTTGACTCATGATGTTTGATTTAAAATGATATTAAAATGATATCACAAAGATATATATTATTTTTTGTTATTTCCAAATTTTTAACAAACTTTATTTTTATATTTGCTAAAAATAATAATCTAATGAAATCAGTAAAATCAATTTATATTTTAATAATTTTTTTAATAATTTTTTCGTCTTTAAAAGCAGATAACCTTGATTGGGGAGCAACAGGGCATAGAACCATAGGAGAAATTGCTACTCATTATTTAAAGGGAAAAACTAAGCGTGCAGTTTTAGAAATTTTGGATGGACAAAGTTTAGCGTTGGTTTCTACTTTTGGAGATGATATAAAATCAGACAAGCGTTATAATGAATTTTATACTTGGCATTATGTAAATATGCCCTTTGGTATGAAATATGAGGATGCTGAAAAGAACCCTGATGGAGATTTAGTGTCAGGAATTGAAAAGTGTAAGGCTGTTATTATTGACGAAAATGCCTCAAAAGCAGATAAAGTATTTTATTTAAAAATGCTAGTTCATTTAATTGGAGATTTACATCAGCCAATGCATGTTGGTAGAAACGAAGATAAAGGGGGGAATGACATTCAAGTACAATGGTTTAATAGAGGTACTAACTTGCACAGAGTTTGGGATTCTGATATGATTAATCATTTTGATATGACGTACACCGAACTTGCTGAAAATTCAGATAAAATATCAAAAGAGCAAGTGAAATTCTTGCAGAAAGGAACTATTGTTGATTGGGCAAATGAAACTCAAACATTTGCTATAAAAGCATATGCTTCAGCTGAAATTGGAGATAAATTAGGTTATAATTATATGTATGAAAACTTTGGATTGG
The DNA here is from genome assembly GCF_937891065.1 of uncultured Lutibacter sp. Taxonomy (GTDB): domain Bacteria; phylum Bacteroidota; class Bacteroidia; order Flavobacteriales; family Flavobacteriaceae; genus Lutibacter. Next base: position 10,353 of record NZ_CALAEQ010000146.1, read on the forward strand.
TTCGTTCTCAATTGCAAAAAGGAGGCGTTCGTTTAGCAAAAGTTTTGAACGATTTATTTATATAAAACTTTATGAAAAGGATTTTATTTTTCACCATTGTTTTATTAATAAATTTTATAAGTACAGCTCAGGAAGATGTAACAAATATTAGCACCAAAGTTGAATATAAAGAGTATAGAAATGGAAAACTAAATGAAAATTCAAAACTATCCTTTATATTTAAATATAATATTGCCTATTTAT